>JBGUVZ010000179.1:0-3078 GCA_045220685.1 Oscillospiraceae bacterium
TACCGAATATATGATCCTCAGCGACGGCGGAAAGCGTACAGTTGATGAGAACGGCGAAAAGATCGAACCTGTTCCTGAGGTAAAAGCGGAGGATATCGGTGTAAGGGCAGATGATGACTACACGCTGGTCTACACACTGGAACAGCCGTGTTCTTTCTTCCTTACCTGCCTTTCCTATGCATCCTACATGCCGGTAAACAGGGAGTTTTTATATAAATGCGGCGATCTTTTCGGACGCAGCAAAGAGAACATTCTTTACAACGGTGCGTACAGACTCAGCGAATTTATTCCTCAGGAAAAGCGTACTCTCGTAAAGAACGAAACTTACTGGGACAAGGACAACGTTCACATTGACGTAATAAACGCAAAGTTCAGAAAGGACGTACTTGAAATAGGTCCGGATGAGTTCTTAAGCGGTGAAGTAGACATGGTGCCTGTCAGCCTGAGTGCTATGGATAAGTGGCAGGAAAATCCTGAAGCCGCTTCACAGGTGCACAGCATGCGTCCTGACATATCATACAGCTATTTCTACGGATTCAATTTCAAGCCGGAATTCGCTTCAAAGTACGAACCAGAAAACTGGGCTAAGGCAGTTGTAAATGAAGATTTCCGTAAATCGATCATTTATTCACTTGATAAAAGGGCACTTGCTGAAGTGTATGAACCGTACAATCCGGATATCCTGCTTCAGAAGACCATCACACCTGAAACTTTCCTTCAGACAGGAGGAAAGGATTATACCGAGCTTGATCCTTTTAAAAACGTAACATCCCGTGATTCCTATGATACGACACTCGCGAGAAACTGCAGGGACAAGGCGCGTACAGCGCTTGAAGCAGAGGGTGTGAAGTTCCCGGTAAAGGTACTTCTTCCGTATAACCCGGCACTTATCAACTGGGTGGATGAATGCAATCTCGTAAAGGAACAGCTTGAAGGAACTCTCGGCAGTGACTATGTTGAGGTAATTATCGAGCGCGGTCCTGACACAGGATTTCTTTCTGCAGTACGACGCAGCGGTAACTACGGACTTCTGCTCTGTAACTACGGCGCCGATTTTGCCGATCCTGCAACATATGCCGAGCCGTTCACAGCAGGCAACACCTACAGCTTCTGGGATCAGTGTGAGGACGAAAATATAAAGAAACTCTACGAACAGTATGCAGATCTTATCGACAGGGCGATAAAAACCTATGACGAAGACAATAAGAAGAGATATGATCTGTTTGCACAGGCAGAGGCTCTGCTTATAGAACATGCGATTGTCGGCCCGTGCCGCGTAAGCAACGGCGACGGATATTTCGCAGACCGTTTAAGCCAGTTTGACGGCCAGTTCGCACCATACGGCGTGGCACGTTCACGTTACAAGGGAATGTATCTCCACGACAAGTCAATGGGCATGGACGAATTCAATGCTGCTTACGAAAAGTGGGAGAAAGAACGTCTGAAAGCCATGGCTGAACTTAGCGGACAGTAAAATCATAACAGCATTACGGGAATGAATCTCCTGTAATGCTGTTTTTTCATGCAGCGGGACTGATCACATCCGGACACCGGAGTGGCCGGGAGAGTATATATTTTTTCATAAAACCCTTTACAAGATGACGCACTTGTGATATAATAAACAAGTACCGTGTACTTGGAACTTGGATTTTGCCCGAAACGGGAGTTTTTACCTTCCTTGTTCTATGTTACGGCATGTAAATATTTTCAAAGAGGTGAAATGCAAATGTTACTTAAAGAAGAAAAGACAGCTGTTATCGAAGCTAACAGAACTCATGAAAAGGATACCGGTTCACCGGAAGTTCAGATCGCAATCCTCACAAAGAGAATCAATGATCTTAACGAACACCTTAAGGTTCACAAGAAGGACCACCACTCAAGAAGAGGTCTTCTCAAGATGGTTGGTCACAGACGTAACCTTCTCAACTACCTTCAGAAGAAGGACGTTGAAAGATACCGTGCTGTTGTAAGCAAGCTCGGATTACGTAAGTAATAATTTAAAGGCAGTCTGGAGCAATCCGTCTGCCTTTTCAACGTTTTAGCACTGTTTGCTAAAACAGTTGTCATCTGGCACCTATAAGGCAGTAATCATTTAGCATTAAACAGTGAAACTGAAAACCCGTAAATACGGAATCTGCAGTTCATGGACGTGAATTCCTCTTCGGTTTTTCTGTTTATTGCTGAATTTACTGCCTTAAGAAAAAATTATTTTCGGAGGCGAAAAAAATGTTTGAGAATTACAGAAAGTTTGAAACAACATTTGCGGGCAGACCGCTGGTTGTTGAAACAGGAAAGACATGTGGTTTATCCAACGGTTCATGCTGGGTAAGATACGGTGAAACAGTAGTTATGGCTAACGTAACAGCAAGCGTTAAGCCAAGAGAAGGCGTTGATTTCTTCCCGCTTTCAGTTGACTACGAAGAAAGACTTTATTCAGTGGGCAGAATCCCTGGCTCATTTACAAAGAGAGAAGGCAAGCCTTCTGAAAAGGCTATCCTTACTTCACGAGTTGTTGACCGTCCGATCAGACCGCTTTTCCCTAAGGATATGAGAAATGACGTTTCAGTAGTTATGACAGTTCTCGCAGTAGAACCTGATAACCTTCCTGAAATCGTAGGCATGATCGCAACATCAGTTGCTATCTCCATCTCAGACATCCCGTGGAACGGACCTGTTGCCGGCGTAAGCGTTGGTCTTGTTGACGGCGAACTCGTTCTCAACCCTACACTTGAACAGAGAGCACACAATGACCTCAACCTCACAGTTGCAGGTTCAATGGAAAAGATCGTAATGATCGAAGCAGGTGCAAACGAAGTACCTGAAGACAAGATGCTCGAAGCTATCGAATTCGGTCACGCAGAGATCAAGAAGATGGTAGCATTTATCAGCGACATCCAGAAGCAGATTGGCAAGAAGAAGTTCGAATTCGAATCAATGGAAGTTGACCATGACCTCTTCGACGCTATCGCTGAACTCGCAGAAGAAAGAGTAAAGGTAGCTCTCGACACTGATGACAAGAACATCAGAGAAGAAAGACTCCAGCCTATCAAGGACGAAATACACGAAAAGTTCGACGAA
>JBGUVZ010000180.1:0-15659 GCA_045220685.1 Oscillospiraceae bacterium
ATGGCAGAGGAATACAACTGCAAGCCCAGGGAGCTTGATGAGATCATCACTTCAGAACATTTGCTTTTGGAGAAGCTGAGAGCCAGCGGTCTGTCAGATGATGAACTGCTGAAACTGGTCGGCAGAGGAAATGCTGAAAGCGAGAAAAGCAATACTGTCGATTTCTCGGAAGACTTCGGACAGCAAATGAGCTTTACGGAAAAAGCGAATCCCTACGAGGATTAAATCTATCCAACAACAAAAAAGCTGTATAAGGGACGGCATTTGCCGTTCCGCACGGCTATCATAAAACAACAATCATGAGGGTAAGAGATAGAAAGCGATGCCCTCACTCTATAAGCGTAGAGATAGAAAAGCTAAAGGAGAAAGATCGCTATGAATACAAACACTACTTTTAACGCAACGTCCGAATACAAGATCGGGCATACCATTTACACGGTTACTACCGTGTTCAACCCTGCTTCAAAGGAAAACCTTTCGGAAATTCTTAAAAGGCTTATCATCCGTGAGAGCGAAAAACTCCTCGGTGAATCCGGACAAGAACCTGAGAAGCAGGCTGTGTAACTTTGGAATTTCGGCGCATTGCCGTTGACGGCATATTGCGCTATAATGATAACATAGTCTGCTGTATCTGTCGGAAAGGAAGGTATAATATGACAGACAAGATCACAGCATTATATTGTCGTCTTTCGCAGGACGATATGTTACAGGGTGAGAGCAACAGCATCACCAACCAGAAGGCTATCCTCAAAAAGTACGCCGATGATAACGGCTTTACCAATACAGTTTACTACGTTGACGATGGTGTTAGCGGAACAACATTTGAGCGTGACGGTTTCAAGGCTATGATGGCAGATGTAGAAGCTGGAAAGGTCGGAACAGTTATCACTAAGGATTTGAGCCGCCTTGGTCGTGACTATCTTAAAACAGGTGAATATATCGAGATTATTTTTCCTGATTATGATGTCCGCTATATTGCGATCAATGACGGTGTAGATACGTTCAAATCCGAAAACGAGCTGATGGCTTTCAAGAACATTTTTAATGATTGGTACGCTCGTGATACTTCTAAGAAAATCAAAGCCGTTTTCAAAGCTAAGGGACAGTCGGGAAAGCCTCTGTCTGTACCGATTTACGGTTACAAAAAGTCGGATATAGATAAAAACATATGGCTGATCGATGATGAGCCTGCGGAAGTGGTGCGAAGAATATACAAACTTTGCATTGACGGCTATGGTCCGACTCAGATTGCGAAAAAACTCACTGCTGAGGGAATACCTACACCAACGGCATACGCTATTTCGCAGGGCAGGAATCCGATAAACAAAAATGCCAACCTTAAACGCTGGGATGGAAGAACTATATCGGGAATTCTCGATAAAGCAGAGTATTGTGGACATACGGTCAACTTCCGTACCCGCAAGAAGTCCTACAAGATCAAAAAGACTATCCGCAATCCGCAGGAAGAATGGCTCATCTTTGAGAATACCCATGAGCCTATCATAACGCAGGAACAGTTTGACTTGGTGCAGGAGCTTCGCAAACATAAGCGCAGACCGACAAAACATGAGGAAGTCAACCCGTTTTCGGGTATCTGTTATTGTGGTGACTGTGGAAAGAAGATGTATCTCTGCCGTGCAACGAGCCTGACTGAAGATCAGGAGCATTTGAAATGCTCGACATACTCCTCAGACAAAGATGCCTGTTCGGCTCATTTCATCAGGACAATCGTTCTGAAAGAGATCGTCCTCGGTGAGCTTAACAAAATGGTTTCCTTTGTCAAGGATAATGAGGATGAATTTATTCAGGCGGCTATGGACAACTCCGTTCAGAAGCAGTCTTCAGAGCTTGCAAAGGCAAAGAAAGCCATGAAGCAGGTTGAAAAGCGTATTGCTGAACTTGATAAACTGTTCACAAGGCTTTATGAGGACAATGTATCTGGCAAAATCTCCGATGAACGCTTTGCTATGATGTCAGCGGGATATGAGGACGAGCAGAAGAAGCTCAAAGCAACCGTTGTCGAGCTGACAGCCTGCATTGATACGGCAGTGAAGAAGTCCGCCGATGTGACTGCTTTCGTTCAGGCGGTGCAGAAGTATGAGCATATCACTGAGCTTACTCCTGAGATCATGCACGAACTTATCAACAAGATTATCGTACACGCTCCCGACAAGAGCAGCGGTCATCGCACTCAGCAAATCGAGATTCACTACCGTTTCGATGTTGCCGTAACGACTGCCGTGGCTGACAGTATGAAGTATGACAAAAAGAGAAAGGCTGCGTAACCGCTTGGTTATGCAACCTTATCTTCAAATCTTAAATACTTCTTTACCGGCGCACTTCTAATGCGGCCTGCCTTTATCTTTTATGTGCGGACTGTCTTGTGAACAAGACATCTTAATTTTCATGAAAGTTAAAACATTTAACAGATTTACTTTAGTTTTCGATCAGAACGATTCTATTTTCTTTGACAGATACTGCCTTAGTCTAGCAAGATCGGCAATCGTTACTTTACCGTCACCATCCACATCAGCCGATTTCAGCTGATCATCATTAAGACTGATATCTCCTATCAATGCAAGAGACAGCGCTGACAAATCAGTAATATCCACACTCTGATTCGATATTATATCACCAGGAACTGATGACACTTCCCCGTCTGAATATATAATTTCAGAATCTGAACTTTCAAGTGGATAAGCAGGAGCATCGTATACACCATACATAGGATTAACCCCGAGTTCTTTGTGAACAGCTTCAGCGAGGTCGATATAGGATTTAATTCCTTCTTCATCTTTGATTGAAACCCTGCATATAACCGTGTCAGGCTCTTCATGCTCAATTTTGACATCAGCATCGAGCTTAATTTCAGAAGCGATTTCTTTGATCTTGCGAACATCATCCGCATCAGAAAGCATATAACGGTTAATTGAAGTACTGAGTTCACCGGCAAAGTAACACTGTTCTCTGTAGTGAAATTCGCTTATGTATTCTTTCTCTGTAAGATAACAGCACAGTTCATCAGCCAACTGCCTGGTTATAACATCGAGTTCAGATGAGGTAATAAGAATATTTGGATATCCGCTGATTTCGATCTTTTCAGCAGATATTCCTTTGTCAGAAATAAAATCTGCTATCACTTCTTCCGCTTCCGGTTTTGCACCTCTGACAATAATAATTCCAGGTTCTTTATTAAGAATAAAGATCTGTTTGTGTTTGCTTTCTTCATTATACAGAAGTACCAGATCACGGTCTTTATTAAATTGTTTACTGCCTTCTTTTTCAAAAACACCGTTTATATCTTCATACACCTGAAAAGACTTGAATTTTTCAGTATCAGTAAATGATACAACATCTGAATAATCAACAGCACTTACTGTAGATACGATATTACTGCTGAGCACTAAAAATGAACCAAGTAACGTAATAAACAAATTCTTTTTCATTGCAAATCACCTTCCTGTATAATCATAAACCGGATTTCGTTTTTGAGTCATTAAAGTGCGTCCAAACTTTATGTTCTCTATTAATTATACACGCAAAAGACTGATTTATCTCCACTGATTTTTGATTTTCTTTGCAAAAGTCAAAAGTTTGTGGATTATATATATATATATATCAATACCGATTTGTACAATTTCACAATTGCATAAGTTCAGCAGATAAGTAAATCGCGGAACGTGTTATAGATGCATTTACGACCTTTCAAAAAAACAGCAGATTCGGAATTTCCGGATCTGCTGTTTGAAATGTTATATTGACTGTAAAAGCGCCTTATGCACTCTTCTTTGCCTTCTGCATTGAAACCCAGAGGCTTGGTGCGAGGCAGAGTGATGAATATGTACCAACGATCATACCAACGCTAATCGGGATTGAGAAGCTGAGGATCGATGTTACGCCGCGCATGTAAGCAACGATTGAAATGATGATCATTGTAGCAACAGTTGTGATTGTTGTTCTGAATGAACGTGTCATTGACTGTGTTGTGCTTATATTAACAAGATCGTGGATCTCTGCTGATGGCAGGAGCTTTCTGTTTTCTCTGATTCTGTCGTAAACAACGATTGTATCGTTGATAGAGCTGCCGAGGATAGTAAGAACAACGGCAATGAAGTTTGAGTTGATCTGGAATCCCATGAGAACGAAAGCAGCGTATGTAACGACGATATCGTGGAGAAGTGCAAGAACTGCACAGATACCTGATGACCAGCCGCTCATTCTCTTGAATCGGAGTGAGATGTAAACGATGAGAACAACGGCTGAGAAGATAACGGCTACGATACACTTGATGAAGAAGTTGCGTCCTGATGAAGCTGCAACGTCTGTTGAGTCAAGGATCTGGAGGTCGTTGTCCTTGTATGCGTCCTGAAGAGCAGTAGTAAGTGCTGTCTGCTTTTCAGCTGTAAAACCTTCATTTGAAACGAATGAGACAGAAAGTTTCTTTCTGTCGCTCTGGAACATTTCACCCTGCTGAACAGTTACGTTTGCACCGGTGAGTTCTTCTACCTTCTTTTCTGCATCAGCATCGTTTATATCGCCTGCAAATGAGTATGTGATCATTGTACCGCCCTTGAACTCGATAGCAACGTCAGCGCCGAGGAATGTTACCACAACGGCTAAAACGATGAGTGCGAGCGAGATGATGTAGAATATCTTTCTGTGTCCGGTAATATCAAGGCGTTTGATGTCTGCGCCTGTTCCGGAATTAGCTGATTTTTGTGTCTTACTCATTTTTCAGGACCTCCGTAAAGCTTTCTGTTCTTGAAGATGCTGAACTTTGAAAGTGAGCCGAGCATAAGTCTTGAAGCCCATACACCCATAACGAAGTTAAGGATAGCACCGACAGTAAGAGTGAAACCGAATGAATAGATGGTACCTTCAGTTGTTGTACCGAACCATCTGAAGATGAAGCTGAGCATCTTTGCAAAGAGGCTGTCCGGAACACCGAAAGCGCCCATGAGGATGATAGCGATAAGGATGAGTGTGAGGTTTCCGTCGAAGATAGCTGAGAACGCTCTCTTGTAACCTGCTTCAAGAGCAGTGTTGAGCTTCTTGCCTGAACGGAGTTCTTCCTTGATACGCTCTGCTGTGATGATATTTGCGTCAACGCCCATACCAACTGAAAGAATGATACCAGCGATACCAGGGATTGTAAGTGTTGAGCTGTTCATGAAGCTGAAGTAGCCTGAAACAGCTGCAAGTGTGCATGTTACCTGACCAATAAGACCGATAACTGCAACGAAACCTGGAAGTCTGTAAAGAGCGATCATATAGAGAGCGATAAACGCAAATGCGATAAGACCGCCGAAGATCATTGCCTTAAGAGCACCTGAACCGAGTGTAGGTGAAATTGTTGAGAAGCTTGATGTTGTAAGTGAGAACGGAAGAGCACCTGAGTTGATCTTGTCTGCAAGAGCTTTTGCGTCTTCGTATGTTTCAAAGCTTCCTGAAATGATAGCCTTACCTGTTGTGATGTGTGCCTGTACTGTAGGAGCAGAAATAAGAGTGTTATCCATCCAGATGGAGATCTGTCCCTTGCTCTCTGAAAGTCTGCCTGTAGCTTCTGAGAACTTATCAGCGCCTTCCGGCTTGAGTTCGAGTGAAACAACGTATTCGTAGCTGCCGTCATCTCCAGGCTGGTAGCCTGCTCTTGCGCTGTCAACGTCATCACCGTTAAGAACGAGTGTGCCTGTAGGAACTGTTTCACCGTTTTCATCTGTTGATGAATCAGTGCCCTCACGGAATGTGAGCATCGCTGTACCGCCGAGTTCCTTAACGGCTGCTTCAGGATCGAAGTTTGATTCTGATGACTGCCATGGGAAACGAACGATGATACGGTCATTATTGTTGTCAACGTAAACGTTGCTGTCTGTAATACCGAGTGATGCGAGACGAACCTTCATTACTTCCTTTACGGAATCGAGCTGGTCGTCTGAAGCATCATATCCGTCAGCCGGTGTGAAAGTTACGTCAACACCGCCCTGGATGTCTATACCGAGTCTTATGTCCGATACATCTTTAATGTGTGTTGTTGAAATATCACCGTACTGGTATTTCACACCGAAAATCGCGGTGTAGGAAAAAGCGATGATAAGCAGGAACACAATAAAGAATACGGGCTTTTTAATATTCTTCACTTTTTTTCCTCCGTTTGATTGTATTTAATGGAATGCTGTGACAAAACAGCATTGAATGCAGGATCAGACGTTGATCTCTGCAGTTTCGCCTGTTTCGTCTGAATGTGCGTCAAGCACTGGCTTTACACATGTTTCGATAAACTCTGTAACCTGTTCAGAGCTTCGGCCTGTGAAGTTTTCAGGCTTAAGGATAGCGTCGAGCTCTTCCTTTGTGATCATGAACATTTCGTCCTTGAGGATCATGTCACAGAGATCGTTCTCGAGACCTTCTTCCTTGACATGCTTACCAGCGATCATTGAATATTCACGGATTCTTTCGTGGAGAGCCTGTCTGTCGCCGCCCTTCTTAACAGCATTCATCATGATGTTTTCAGTAGCCATGAAAGGAAGTTCAGCCATGATTCTGCGGCGGATCATCTTAGGGTAAACAACCAGTGAGCTTGTTACGTTGATGAGGATGTTGAGAATAGCATCTGCTGCAAGGAAGCCTTCAGCTACTGAAATTCTCTTGTTTGCAGAGTCATCAAGAGTTCTTTCGAACCACTGTGTGCCTGCTGTGAATGCAGGGTTTAAGCTGTCTATCATAAGGTAACGTGCAAGAGAAGTGATTCTTTCGCAGCGCATAGGATTTCTCTTGTAAGCCATTGCTGAAGAGCCAATCTGTCCCTTTTCGAATGGTTCTTCCATTTCCTTAAAGCTCTGGAGGATACGCATATCGTTTGAGAACTTGCTTGCAGACTGAGCGAGTCCGCTGAGTGTTGCGATGATCTGTGAATCGACCTTTCTTGAATAAGTCTGACCTGAAACCGGAACGACACCGTCGAATCCCATTTCTTCAGCGATCATTGCCTCAAGCTTCTTGATCTTTGAAGAATCGCCTTCAAAAAGCTCAACGAATGAAGCCTGTGTGCCTGTTGTACCCTTTGAACCTAAAAGCTTTAAGTTCTTTATTCTGTACTCGATCTCTTCGAGATCCATGAGGAATTCATTGATCCAGAGAGTTGCACGCTTGCCGACTGTTGTAAGCTGTGCCGGCTGAAGATGTGTATATGCAAGCGCAGGCATATCCTTGTATTCATCAGCGAACTTTGAAAGCTGTGAAATAACGGTCACGAGCTTCTTGTGAACTATCTTAAGCGCATCGCGCATAATGATCACATCTGTGTTGTCGCCGACATAGCATGAAGTTGCACCAAGATGGATGATACCCTTAGCTTCCGGACATACAAGACCGTAAGCGTAAACGTGTGACATTACATCGTGACGGCATACCTTTTCACGTTCCTTTGCTGCCGCATAGTCGATGTTGTCGATGTTTGCCTCGAGTTCCGCAACCTGTGCCTCAGTAACAGGGAGACCAAGCTTCATTTCAGCTCTTGCAAGAGCCACCCAGAGTTTTCTCCAGGTAGTGAATTTCTTGTCTGCGGAAAAAACGAACTGCATTTCCTTACTTGCATAACGAGTGCAGAACGGACTTTCATAACTGTTAGTCATCAGAAAAACTCCTTTATTTTTAAAAGTTTTATTTTTTACATTAGTATTTTAATTGTATCATATCCGCAATGATTAATCAAGGTTTTCACGTCATAATTTTTCACATGGCTGGCAAACTTCCGTTTTTCACATTTGTCCACACGCCGTATTGTTGAAAAGTTAAAAAAGATGTTGAAAACTAAGATCAGCGGTTTCCTGCCATAATGCGTTTGAGTTTAAGAAGATCTGCGGAATTAACAGCTCCGTCATTGCTTAAATCGCAGCTCTTTTTTACCTCATCGCTTATCGCTCCTGAAGCTAAAAGCATGGAGACGAGATAGCTGATATCGGCTGTGTTTACTATACCGTTTCTGTCTGTATCGCCGTAAACAAGTCCGTCAGTAAGATCTTCAGCCAGCTTCGGTATTTTGTTCGTTATGAATTCTTCATCGAGTACATTGTCAAATCCGCAGGATTCAAGTGCATTTGCAAAACCGGTACCGCCATAGATCGAAACATGCGATAAATCCGTGTACATCTCAACTGCCCTGTCAAAATCCCTGTACATCACACTCCACAGGTCAATAGCTGCAAGTGCTGAAACCGCGTAGCTTATATAATATCCCGGCATCTGAAAGAAGTGAGCTATCTGGTAGAAAGGCACATCATACAGCTTGTACTTATCTGACAGCTCATGATATTTATCCACTACATCCTGAGGAGTCATGCTGTCTGCGTGATCAAAAACATAGTTTTCAAACTCGTTGCCCTGAAATCCTCCCGCAATCGCAACAAGAAGAGAATCAGCTTCAGTCAGACGTACAAATTCGTCGTTCACACCGTAGATCGAGTCGTAAAAGTCAGTATAAAGCACCTCAAGGCCCTGGGAATGCACTTCCGCTATGTCAAGATTGCTTCCGTGTATATAGAGAAAAGGCGTAGTATCCTGTCTTAGTGCATTGAAATGGCCGAATTCATGCGCAGCTGTGGAAAGATCCTTGCTCTCTCCGCTGATATACTGATAAATTACGGCTGCCCCGATATAGTTGAGCTTGGTGGTATACGAAGTAGTGTCGCTGCCCTCACCACCGGTTTTGTAAAGATCACGTTCAAGAACCATCTCGGCAGATTCGCGGAGATCATCCGAGACCCTGTATGCATACTGTGACACTACATCAAAGTTATTTTCAAACTTTTTTTCCCCGGCTTCCTTTACATATACCTTCACTCTGCGGTCATTTATTTTCTTAAATGCGTCGCTAAGCTTTTCTGCCGCAGCATCATTAAGCTTTGCAATGTCATCAGGAGAATAGTCCCTGCAGTAGAGCTGGTAGGCGTAATCCATATAATTGCAGTCTTCTGTAAGTATAAGACTGTTGTAATACTTCACCAGTTCAAGATATATTTCAGCACATTTAAGTTCTTTTTCTGATCCTGAAGCAGATGATCCGAGAACATCGATATATGTCTTAAGGAGATCGTTTTTCTGTGTGATCATCTCGTCGTTTTCTTCAGCTTTCTTAACGGTATACTGATCATTCGGCTGGATATATCCTTCCTTCATCAGTGAAACGACATATTCACTGTTCTTACTGCTGACCGCTTTTGACATTGTTTCATTTATCCTGTTGATAACATAGCGGCTGGATGCGGACATAACGTTATATGTCTCGCGGTTCTCTTCAGTCATGTTCTGAGAATACTGCACCTTGGCAAGAACAAGCTGATAGTACGCGTAATCGACCTCTTTTATTATCTGGTCATAGCACGACTTTATAGAATTCCTGTCGTCCGATGCGAGAGAATTTTCAAAATCCGCAAGCACGCTGTCGATACGTGTCGTGTCATATCCGGAAAATTCCACCTCTGCAGAAACCACAGGCATATACGCCGGCGCTGTAAGTGACAGGCCGATAGCCGCCGACAGCAGAAACGATAAGACTCTTTTTACTTTTTTCATCCTGAACTCCCCTTTTTTCAGTAAAATACAAAAAAGGCACAGTCGTTTAAATGGCTGTGCTGAAATCATACTATTTGTGATAGCTTTTGCCCGCAGATATCATAAAAGCCCTGTAGATCTGCTCAAGGAGCATGATCCTTGCGAGCTGGTGCGGAAATGTCATTTCGGACATGGAAAGTCTGAGCCCGCCGGAATTCTTGACTGAATCAGCCAGACCGTATGAGCTCCCGATGACAAATGATATCTCGCTGCATCCCGAAAGTGCAGTTTCTTCGATCTTTTCTGAAAGTGCCTCGCTTTTCATCTGTTTTCCCTCGATGCACATCGGAATGATGAGGCCTTTTGCATGCTTCATAATGCTCTTTGCCTCAGTTTCAAGAGCATTTTTTATCTCAGCTTCGGACGGACGATCCGAAAGTCTGCATTCATCAACTTCGGTGATCTTAAGGGTACAGAAAGCCTGCAGCCTCTTTGCATATTCAGCAGAAGCCGCACGAAGATAGTCTTCCTTGAGTTTTCCCACCGCTATAAGATTAATGCTCATCATGTCAGATCACCACCATGTCTCCGGTCGTCTCCGGCTTTGCGACCATGAGAAAATAATCACGGTCCCTTACAAATTCTGAAAGTCTTTCTACAGCTGTTTTCTCGGCAAGTTCAGGAGTATTGTTTTCCTCGCTGAGATGTCCGAGAATCAGATTTCTTGTTCCGTTCTTTATTAGCCTGAAGGCCTGATCAGAACTTGCGTCGTTGGAAAGATGTCCGCGTTCCGAGCATATCCTCTGCCTGAGTACACGCGGATAGCTGCTGAACATCATCATTTCCTCGTCGTAATTGGATTCGAGAAGCACCGTTCCCGCTCCGAGAACAGCCGAATCCACCGCTTCGGTAACGCATCCGAGATCCGTACACACGGCGCAGGAGGAACCGTCGGCAAAATCCACACGGTAACCGCAGCTCTGCTCCGCATCATGCGGTGTATCGAAGGCTGTCACCTTCATATCAAAAAGCTCTGCCGATATATTTATCTCCAGAGCCTGCGAATTTTCATGTATCATATTATCCCCGACAAGTCTTCTTAAAGTCACCGACTGAGCGTAGACCTTAAGAGAATGTCTTTTGGTGAGCACCGGCAGACCCTTTACGTGATCTCCGTGCTCATGCGTAATAAAAACAGCCTTAACTGCGGAAATATCAAGACCGCACCGTTTCATAGCCCCGTCAAGACGTCTGTATGAAACACCGCAGTCAACAAGTATTCCCCTCTGGCTGTTTCCTATAAATATTGCGTTTCCCTTGCTTGAACTGAACAAAGGATAAATTGCATTCATAATTTACCTCATCTTCACCGTGATCATGAGCTCTTTACAGCTGCATTTTCATCCGGAAAATATCTCTTTTCGATGTCAGCTCCGATTCCTCTGAGCTTACCGTCCATATCCTCGTATCCGCGTTCGATATGGTGAATGTCTTCTATCTCGGTAACACCTTCAGCAGCAAGACCTGCTATGATAAGTGCAGCACCTGCTCTTAAGTCGCACGCCTTTACCGGAGCGCCCTTGAGGCTTCCTGTACCTTCGATGATGGCAACCTTGCCGTCGATGGTGATGTTGGCACCCATTCTTCTGAGCTCCTCAACATATGCGAAACGGCTGTCCCAGATAGTCTCGGTAACGAGGCTCGGACCGTCAACAAGTGTGAGAAGAGTTGCGATCTGAGGCTGCATGTCTGTCGGGAATCCCGGATGAGGACTTGTCTTGATGTTGGTCTTTACAAGAGGACGTGATGTCCATACACGTACCGCATCGTCAAATTCCTCTACGTTCACGCCTATCTTGATAAGCTTTGCTGTGATGGATTCAAGATGCTTAGGGATAACGTTGCGGATCATAACGTCACCGTGTGTTGCCGCAGCAGCGATCATGTATGTTCCTGCTTCGATCTGGTCAGGAACTATTGAGTAGGTAGTTCCTCTGAGATACTGAACGCCTCTGATCTTGATGACGTCAGTACCGGCACCCATAATGTCAGCGCCCATCGAGTTGAGGAAGTTTGCAAGGTCAACTATATGAGGTTCCCTTGCGGCATTTTCGATAATAGTGAGACCGTCAGCCCTTGCAGCTGCAAGGATGGCGTTCATGGTTGCACCTACGGAAACCTTGTCAAAATAGATGTGACCGCCGTAAAGGTGATCGGTTTCAACGTTGACAACTCCGTTTACAATTCCGACCTTGGCTCCGAGTGTTTCGAAAGCCTTGAGGTGCATGTCGATCGGTCTGTCACCGAGAGGACATCCGCCCGGCATTGAGACCATTGCTTTATTGAACTTTCCGAGGCAGGCACCTAGGAAGTAGTAGGAAGCTCTCATCTTTCGTGCCATGTCATACGGAACTTCTGAATTCATAAGATGTGTGGCGTCGATGGTGAATGTGGTTTTGTCAACCATATCAACCTTTGCGCCCATTTCTCTGAGTATTTTAAGACCTATGGAAACGTCGCTGATGTCAGGAACATTTTCAAGAGTACAAGGCTCGTCAGAAAGGATGACTGCAGGAATTATTGCTACGGCTGCATTCTTGGCGCCGCTGACATAAATGTCGCCTTCCAGTCTGTTTCCGCCTCTTACAACAAACTTATCCAAAATTTTCTCCCCTTAAACTTAAAACTTACTGGGTTCTGTGATCAGTATTCAGCTATTTCAACTTTTTCGATAATTACATCATCAAGTGGTTTGTCATTTGAATCAACAACTGTTGTACTGCAGATGTCTTCGACGATATCCATACCTTCGATGACCTGACCGAAAACAGTGTAACCGCCGTCAAGCCACGGTGCACCGCCTTCTGTAAAATACGCACTTCGAGCCTTTTCTGTATAATTGAAATCCTTGCCTTTGTACTTTTCAAATACAGTTTCATCAGTGAATTTCTGTCCTACAACAATGTAGAACTGGCTTCCGTCAGTGCTTGTCGAACCGCTGTTTGCGTAAGCAAGAGCCCCTTTAACATTGCAGAGATAACCGCTTGTACCGCCGTCAAATCTGCCTCCCCATATACTTTCACCGCCCTGTCCGTTTCCGAGAGGGTCACCGCCCTGGATCATGAAATCGGAAATAACACGGTGGAATGTAAGACCATCATAAGTGCCGTTCACAACATGGCCGACAAAGTTGGCACATGCGCGCGGAAGAAGATCAGGGAAAAGCTTGAACTTTACTGTTCCCTTATCCTTTATTGTCATTACAACTATTTCTTCGCCTTTTTCCGGCTGAGTGTAGTTGGCAATGTCAGTGTAATCATAATCAGAATCGCTTCCGTTAATATCATAGGTTTCTGCTTTTGAACTGCCGCTGTACATTGTATAGCCCGGTGATTTTTTCCCGCACCCTCCGAGAGATGCCGCAAATAATGCTGTCGCAAGTATCACGGCAGCAGCTTTTACAGGAAACTTTTTCATTATCATTTTTAACTCCTAAATCTAAGGAAGACGAAGGTTTTTCGCCTGCCTGTTTATACAACTGAAAGACAATGTGATGACACATCATCTATTAACTCAGTGTGCAACTTTTATTATACTACAATACTGAAAATTTGTAAAGTTAATTTTTGAAGAGTTGTATTTTTCGTAAAGGTGAATAACTTTACACCTTTTTAAAAGGCCGGATTTTATGTGTTTATCACTTTTTAATAATCAAAAAAAATATCAGTACCGGATCTGCGGTACTGATATTTGTCTTCGTTTTTTATTAAAAGCTTATTTATTGTTATACTCTGCGTATGTCATAACTTTTACGCCTGTTATTTCTATCTCAGCAACAGGTTTCATAGTCTCTTCATCTGACGGTTCATTAAGAATGCTGTCAAGAACATCCCAGCCGTCAAAGGTCTGGCCGAAAACGGTTATCTGCTGTGAAACATTCGGAGTGCCGCCGTATTTACAGAACATATTTATGAGTTCTTTAGTTTTTTCAAACGCTGCAGTATCTTCTGCGCTCACAGTATTGTCTTTCGGTTCTGCTTTAAGGAGTGCGTCAAGTTCTTTTTTCGTTTCCTCATCTTCAAAGTCAATGGTACCCGGAATAATGAAGCGGCTTCCGCTGTAGGTCACCTGACCGTTCCACAAGGTACCCTGAGTGAGACCTGCTGAAAGAAGTGCACCCTTTAACGGCCACAGATCCTTGGTGTGTTCCGGACCAACTTTTTCCACATTCTTATCATACCCCTCAGGGAGATCGCCGTCAGTGAATTTGCTTCCAAAACCGGCAGTAATACCTTTCTGTACAGCATAAACAAAAGTATCGTCGTAATACCCTGATTCAGCAAGCGCCTTAAAGTTTGCAACTGTTTCAGGCGCATACTGCGGATAGAGTTCTGCAGCAATGTCACCATGATTAGTCGAAATGACCGCTACAGTAGCATCATCAGCAATGTTTCCTTCAAGGGTCTCATTCTGATAAAAATACTCATTCCCGGTCAGCATCATTTCCCTTTTCTGTTTCTGAATGTTTACTACCGTAGTTACTATCATTGAAACGGTAAATACCGCCATTGCCGCAAATACAGCACCAATAAATCTCTTTCCGCTCTGATTCATTTTGTTCCTCCTTTACGGAATCACTTTTTCCTGATTTTCGTACCCTGTCTTGTCTCCTCGATGATATAGCCCAGTGAAGCGATCTTGTCACGGAGCTCATCAGCAAGAGCAAAATTCTTTTCCTTTCTTGCGTTCTTTCTCTGTTCAGCAAGTTCAAGGATCTCAGCCGGGATCTCTTCTTCCTTGTTTCTGTTGTAAAGGAGTCCGAGTACGCCGGTAAGTTCATCAAATACTGCTGCTCCGGCTTCGAGCTGTTCCTTTGATGTGCTGCTGTCAGCTGACATTGTGTTAAGGTCACGTACAAGTTCGAAAACTGCTGTGATGGCATCTGCTGTGTTGAGGTCGTCGTCCATTGCTGTGATGAACTGCTGTCTTCTTCTTTCAAACAGATCAGCTGATTCACTGCTTACCGGGCCGCTCTTTGCAACTGCGATGGCACTGTCAAGAGTGTTGCGGCAGTTGTAGAGTCTTTCAAGTGAAGCCTTGCATGATTCGAGAAGTTCAACGCAGTAGTTGATAGGGCTTCTGTAGTGAGCCTGTACCATCATGTAGCGTACAACTTCGTAGCCGTACTTTTCAGCCACTTCGCGTGCTGTGAAGAAGTTGCCGAGAGACTTGGACATCTTCTGGTTGTCAACGTTGATATAGCCGTTGTGCATCCAGTAATTTGCAAGAGGGCTTCCTGTTGCAGCCTCACTCTGTGCAATTTCATTTTCGTGATGCGGGAAGATAAGATCCTGTCCGCCGCAGTGGATGTCAAGAGTATTTCCTATGTGGAAGCGTGACATAGCTGAGCATTCGATGTGCCAGCCCGGTCTGCCCTTGCCCCAAGGTGAATCCCAGTAAGGTTCGCCCGGCTTGGCAGCCTTCCAAACTGCAAAGTCAAGCGGATCTTCCTTGTGTTCGCTTACGTCAATACGCGCACCAGCCTTGAGTTCATCAATAGGCATCTTGGAAAGCTTGCCGTACTCAGGGAACTTTGATGTTCTGAAGTAAACGTCGCCGTTTGACTCATAGGCAAAGCCCTTGTCAACGAGAGTCTTTACTATGTCGATGATGATATCCATGCTCTCTGTAACCTTAGGATGAACGTCTGCATCCATAACATTGAGGCCGTGGGCATCTTTCTTGTACTCGGCAATGTACTTTTCCGAGATCTCGATGGATTCAACACCTTCCTCGTTCGCCTTCTTAATGATCTTGTCATCAACGTCAGTGAAGTTCTGAACGTACTTTACCTGATAGCCACGGTACTTGAGATATCTTCTGAGAACGTCGAAAGAACAGATAGGTCTTGCGTTTCCTATGTGGATGTAGTTGTAAACCGTTGGTCCGCAGGCGTAGATATTTACAACACCGTCGGTAAGCGGCTTGAATTCTTCTTTTTTTCTTGTCATCGTGTTGTAGAGCAACATGATAGGTATTCCTCCTTGGAAAATTTGAAGTGGGTAAGGATCAGATGATCCGTTTATCATTTATCTGTGTCGATATATTTC
>JBGUVZ010000181.1:0-2487 GCA_045220685.1 Oscillospiraceae bacterium
TGTGTCGCCTGGTTCGAGAACTGCAAAGTAAACAGCTGTATTAGCCTGTGCACCTGAGTGAGCCTGAACGTTAGCGTATGAAGCGCCGAAAAGCTTCTTTGCTCTTTCAATTGCAATTGTTTCAACTATGTCAACGTATTCGCATCCGCCGTAGTAACGCTTGCCCGGGTAACCTTCAGCATACTTGTTTGTGAGAACTGAGCCCATAGCAGCCATAACTTCAGGGGAAACGATGTTTTCACTTGCGATAAGTTCAAGGTTTCTTCTCTGACGGCCGAGCTCTTTGTTCATAGCTTCTGCTACTTCAGGGTCGCTCTTTGCGACGAATCCGATTGAATCCATTAAATTATTGTACATTATTACGATCTCCTTTTAAGAAAAATTAGATATTTCTATTATATACTATAAGCAGTGAAATTTCAAGTAATGTACGTGACTTTTTTTAATTTGGAGATTTGTATTGAAACTCGCCTAAAAATATGTTATAATGAATAAGAATATTTTAAATTCAGAAAGGGTGTTCCAGATGTTTGTATCTGAAAATTTAAGTGTAAATGAAAAAGGCAATCTCGCAATAAACGGTCACGATACCGTTGATCTTGCTAAGAAATACGGCACACCTCTCTATGTAATGGATGAGGATATGATAAGAACACACTGCCGTACATATATAGACAGCATAAACAAGTTCTACGACGGAAAGGGTATGGCATGCTTTGCAAGCAAGGCGTTCTCATGCAAGGAGATCTACCGCGTTATGCAGCAGGAAGGCATGGGCATCGATGTCGTTTCCGGCGGTGAAATGTACACAGCTTACAAGTCAGGCTTTGATATGAGCAAAGCTGTTTTCCACGGCAACAACAAGACTGACGAGGAAATGATCATGGCTTCTGACCTCGGTGTAGGCCGTATAGTAGCAGATAATGTCTTTGAACTTGATTCTCTCAACAGAATTGCCGGTGAAAAGGGTAAGAAATACCGTGTTCTTCTCAGAATCAAGCCGGGTGTTGACGCTCATACACACAACTTCATCAGCACAGGCCAGATCGACAGCAAGTTCGGTTTTGCACTTGAAACAGGTGAAGCCTTCGAAGCTGTAAAGAAGACAATGTCACTTGAAAATCTTGATTTCGCAGGCCTTCACTGCCACATCGGTTCAAGCATCCTTGATACACAGGGATTCGAAGCTGCGGCAGAGATTATGATGAAGTTCATCAAGGAGATCAAGGACGAAACAGGATTTGAGATCCCTGAGCTTAATCTCGGCGGCGGTTTCGGCATCAAGTATGTTGAAAGCGACGATCCGCTTCCATATGACGAATACATGAACGCTGTTGCTAAGGTAGTAAACTCATTCTGCAGTGCAAACGGAATCAACAGACCTTTCATTCTCATTGAACCGGGCCGTTCAATCGTTGGTTCAGCAGGTATCACACTTTACACATGTGGCGGCAGAAAAATCATTCCTAACATAAGAACATACGTTTCTGTTGACGGTGGTATGTGCGACAATCCGAGATACATTCTTTACCAGGCAGAATACGATGCTCTCGTAGCAAACAAGGCTTCTCTTCCTAAGGATGAAAAGGTTACTATCGCAGGTCGCTGCTGTGAAACAGGTGATATGGTAGGCGAGAACATGCCTCTTCAGCACTGTGAACCAGGCGATATTATCGCAGTTTGCGCAACAGGTGCCTACAACTATTCAATGTCATCAAACTACAACCGCCTCGGCAAGCCTGCAGTTGTATTTGTAAACAAGGATTCTGACAGAGTAGTTGTTAAGAGAGAAACATACGACGATCTTATCAGAAATGATATCTGATTTTATCAGGAGGCTTTTCTTAAATGAACGACTGCGATACATGTGCGTACTATTCCTACGATGAAGAGTGGGAGTCATACGTGTGCGAAAAAGATATTGACGAAGATGAATACTCGCGCCTTCTTGCCGGACACTATAAAAAATGTCCTTACTACAGAGACGGAGACGAATACAAGATCGCTGCAAAACAGTAAGTAAAAGAAGCCACGTTTTAATGATAAACATGAAAAGAGGTAGACGGATTATGAAGAACAGAAAATATACTGGTATCATAGCGGCAGCTGCGGCTGTCCTTATGATACCGTTTATGTCAGATACTGTCCGGTATGCAGGTGCAGCTACGGAAGCTGATGTTATCGCTGCTGCAAGAGCAGCCGGTTTTCCTGAAACATATGTTCAGCAGGGTGCCAATTATATTTCGGGAACTGAGTACACACCTGAACAGTACGACAAAATGGTTTCAGCAATTCTCAGTTATACAGGAAGAACTGATGAAGCAATAAAACAGTATCTCGGCGAAGACGCAGTTCCTGATTCTTCTTCTGAAGAAGAACAGCCGGCGGTCAATGAAGAGGCTTCTTCAGGGGAACAGAATGCAGCTGCTGAATCAGAAGGCAGTACAGGTGAGCCGCCTGCCTCTCAGGGAGCAGCGGAAAATGCAG
>JBGUVZ010000182.1:0-2685 GCA_045220685.1 Oscillospiraceae bacterium
TATTCCGTTCTATCCTAATGAAATATCTTCCGGATCAACGATCAAGAGTATGGCAATGGGTATTCTTCGAATGATAGACGAAGATAATATTCTGGAATATGATCAGATTATTAATAATCTTGGGAAAGATAAAACTGCTGTTATAGAACTTTTACTATTTTACTGGCAGTCTTTAGATATAGATCTAAAGCGTAAGAAGTTGCAGTATGCATTGATCGGAATTCTTAATTATGAAGAAAATGAAGAATTAAAACGCTGGAAACTCTGGCTTACAGCTGAGAATACCGAAGAAATAATTGCAGGTTCAGCTGTCTGGATATGCAATGAGCAGAAGATCACTTATGGTGAATTCTGCTTCAGATATCATATTTCACCTGACAGCAGATTAGGTAAACTAATATCGGATTATTTAAATAAAAGGAGAGTAAATAGTATGGCATCAGAAACATTAAAGAAGATAGAATTCAGATTCAGAGATAATAATTATTCCAACAAGATAATTTATGAAGCACCTGATGAGGGAATTGCTTCTTTTTGCATACCTAATTTTGATAAGAATCCTACATTAATTATGACTACTAAGTCAGATAAGGTTATTGAAACAAAATTCAGAACATTTTATTCGTTGGTTAAATCCGGAACAGTAAACTTAAGTACGGATGAATTAGAGAATCTTAGTCTTTTTATTGATGGTAATAATTTCAGTCATGCTTTTGAGATAACTGAAAAACAAGGATTTTTGCCACCAAAAATAAGAATAAAGGATATTACTGAAACACTTATTCTTGGATTCCCTCCGCTTTCAGAAGCAACTGTTTGTGGGAACAATGGAATTTGGGCTGATCACGGAAATCGCATTTTCGAAATAGAAGTTGACAATGTTTCATTAGATGATTTAAAGAATCATGTTGAAATGAAAGTTACTAAGATAGATGGAAACCCAATTGAGGATTTAATTGAAGTACCTGTTAATAAAAGAAAAGGTCATAACAGTTATTTTGGCGTGCTTGATACTAAAGCGTTAGGGGATGAAATAAGAAGTGCAGCAGAAAAAGAAGGTAAAGGCAAGTATTCATTTGAATGCGAATTTACAATAACTAAAAAAGGGTTTAAAGATGAGAAGGAAACGTTCATCTTTACCTTTTCTATAACGGTGAATAATACCAGTTATTTTAATTTTAAAAGTAAGGACAATTGCATTAACAGGAATGCAGTAGTATCGATTGACTTTGGAACCTCTTCAACTTGTGTTGCAATCGGATCAAATATAACGCAGTTAGTTGAGATGTCGAGAGATGATTTCGGCAAAAGTGCATCGAATGTATACGAGATTCCTACTATGCTGAGAATATTTAACTGGAATATGCTTAATAAGAAGTGGCTTGATACGAACAATGAAAAGCGTCCGGTTTTACATAAAGATTTGTTTGTCACTGACGGAAATCAGATAGATGACTACTCTGATTATTCAGAAACAATATTTGACTGTGGCCATCCGGTAAAGAATACAAGAAAAACTGATATGGCTACCCTTGAGTCAATAATTACAGAACTGAAACTGATTCCTAAGGATGAAAAGGATGGAGGCCACAAAGCTTTTGTTCCTTATGATTCGGAAGATATAGGTAAAATTAATCTTGTCTCTGATAAAAACGAAGATAAAACTAACTTTGACGCAATAGCTTATTATTGTTATCTTCTCGGCTGTGCAATCAATCATCCTAATGAAAGCAATAATCAGATATATACAAAATATATTCTCACTTTTCCGGTAAAGTTTGATGAGGAAATAAGGAATAACTTGTTTAGATCAATCAGGAAAGGGCTTATGAGATCACTGCCTGTATACTTAAGAGGTAAAGATGAAGATGGTAAAGAAATCGTCAGCATACAGATGAAGTTTTCAGAACCTGTAGCATGTGCCGGTGCAGTATGCGGTAAAGAATTTGATACAAAAGACGGAAAACCAGTTTTGTTTGGTATTTTTGATTTTGGCGGAGGAACCATTGACTTCTCTTTTGGTATGTACAGAGAAGCTGACGAAGATACTGAAGATTACACTGAAGCTGTAGAGATTTTCGGAACAGACGGTGATGAATCATTTGGTGGTGAATTGCTGGTTCGTAAAATTTCATATTGGATATTGCTGGACAATAAAGAGGCGGTGTCTGATAAAAAAATAGTTTTTGAAAAGCCTGCAAAAAATGATCGTGTACCAGATGGATTTGGTTCACTTATTCAGAATACACAGTACTCAAAATCTAATATACGTAAAATTAACGAGACATTTTCAAGATGGTATCTTGAAGGGGATATTTCAAAACTATCTGTTCTGGCTGAGGATGGAATAGAAACAGAGAGTTTTGAAAAGTTCAAAAAAGATAAACCTGATTTCACATTTACTATTGACGGTTTATTTGATTCAGATGGTAATGAACAACAAGTTGAATTTACCGTGAATTTTGATGTTATCGACGGACGACTGAAAAATGAAATAAAGAGAATATGCGATATATTTGCAGAATCAATGAAGAATGTTTTCAGTCAGCAGTCAGTAAAGGATGAAATGAAAGAATTTGGTTGCGACATCGGTGATGGAGTTACTGTTGTATTGGCTGGTAATGCTTCAAGACATCCTTTCGTAAAAGAATGCCTCAGTGAAAAGTTTGATAAGCAAAACATCGT
>JBGUVZ010000183.1:0-10345 GCA_045220685.1 Oscillospiraceae bacterium
CGTATTCTCAGTATCATGCGGCAAGGACGCAGTTGCAAAGGGCGCTCACGCAGGCAAGATCGCAGGTGCGATTGCTGGTCTTACAGGCGGTAAGGGCGGCGGACGTCCTGACAGTGCTATGGCTGGTATCGGCGACATTGCAAAGACTGACGATGCAATGGCACAGATCAAAGAAGTGCTCGGTAATTTTATTAAGTAAATCATAAAGCGGTGAGCTTTTGCCGCAGACACTTTCCCTCCGGGCGGATATTTCGCGGGAGGGCAGTGTCGTTTATAGAAGCTGAAAAAATTTTCAGTGAAATTCGGAACAGATTTTCACAGACAGAAAGGTGAATGAAAAATGGATTGTTTATTCTGCAAGATAATAAACGGTGAAATACCAAGCAAGAAGGTTTACGAAGACGACATGGTTTATGCTTTCCACGACATAGCTCCTATCGCTCCGGTACACTTCCTCGTTATCCCTAAGCAGCACATTTCAGGTGCAGCAGCTGTAACAGCTGAAAACTCAGCAGTTGTAGCACACATTTTTGAAGTTATTGCAAAGATCACAAAGGATATGGGGCTTGACGGCGGCTTCAGAGTTATCACAAACAACGGTGATGACGCAGGCCAGACAGTTAAGCACCTCCACTTCCACGTAATCGCAGGCAAGCAGCTCGGATGGAGCTCTGAACAGGGAGACTGATCATATGGCAGAAAAGTACACACTTAGGGTTGCGGGGCTTACAAGAGAACTTACAAGATATCCTGTAAACGACAAACTCGACATTGCAGCGTTCATCATGTTTTCTGATGTTGAACTCACTGTAAAGTGTGCTGAGGAACTTCTGAAGAAGGTAACTGACTTCGACATTATCCTCACTTCCGAGGCAAAGGGCATTCCGCTTGCTTACGAAATGGCACGTCAGTCTGGAAAGAATTACGTCGTTGCAAGAAAGTCAGTCAAGGTTTACATGACTAATCCTGTAAGCGTAAACGTAAAGTCCATAACAACAAAGGACGAACAGATGCTTCACCTCGGCGATGAAAAGGCAGCTATGATAAAGGGCAAGAAAGTCCTCATCGTTGACGACGTAATAAGCACAGGCGAATCACTTACAGCTATGGAAAAGCTTATCGAAAAGGCAGGCGGCACAGTCGTTCAGTCATGCGCAGTTCTCGCAGAAGGCGATGCTGCTGACAGAACAGACATCGTATTTCTCGAAAAGCTTCCGCTGTTTTTTAAATAATTTCCGGAGGGATAGCATCGGATGAAGCGAAAGATGATCTATGCCGGGGTCCCGTGGACAGCCGGGATGTTCTTTGCTTCCTTTTTCCAACCGGATACGCAGATACCGGCAATGCTTGTAACGCTGCTGGTGTCTGCCTTTTTCTTTTGGAAGACAGTCAGAAAATTCGTGTACTATGCAGTCGCAGCTCTGTTTTTCATTGCCGGTGCAGTCACGTTCACACTGAACGACCGCATCGTATGTGAGAAAATCAGAGATCTGGCGGGGCAGGAGATCCGATACGAGGGCAGGGTCACAGATATTACCGACCGTGCCGACGGAAAGTCGCAGTATCTTCTTGACGGTACTGCAGGCGACGGAACGCGTGCGAAGCTTCTGTGTACGGTGAACACTCTTGACTGTACATACTTCGATACGCTGTCATTTTCCTGTACGCCTTCGGAGTTTGAAAACAGTTTTCTTTTCAAGGCGAAGGATCACTACGCTTCCGAAGGGATCTTCCTTAAGACTGATAAAATAAAAAGCGTAAAGATAACGCCCGGAAACCGTTTTTCCTTCCGCAGAACAGTATACCGCTACCGTGATCATATCTCGGAGAAGATAAGTACGATTCTGCCGGGAGAATACGGTGCGCTTATAACGGCAATGCTGATGGGCGACAGGAGCGGGCTTGATGAAAACACGGAAAAGAAGCTTTACCGCTGCGGAACAGGACATATGTTCGCAGTTTCGGGTATGCATCTTGCACTTCTGGTAAGCCTTGTTTCTGCAGTTCTTGAAAAAAACAGACTTACGATAAAGAAACGCTTTTTCGTTACTGAAGC
The DNA here is from genome assembly GCA_045220685.1 of Oscillospiraceae bacterium. Taxonomy (GTDB): domain Bacteria; phylum Bacillota; class Clostridia; order Oscillospirales; family Ruminococcaceae; genus HUN007. The sequence goes on from JBGUVZ010000183.1 coordinate 2,057, forward strand.
TTTTATAATAGTTTTTACCGTGTTTTCCGGAATGCAGGTCTCCGTGGTGCGTGCAGCACTTATGATGACACTTATCTGCAGTGCGGGACTTTTCGGGCGAAAGCCTGATCCACTCAATTCACTGAGCATTGCGGCAATCATCCTTCTTATCCATTCGCCGCATCTTATACGAAGCTCATCTTTTCTGCTGTCGGTGGCAGGTACCTTCGGGGCGTCAGTTCTCGTTCCGTACGTTACTGACAGTATGAGTGACGAAGGATTTTTCGCGAAACTGATGAAAAAAGCGGCCGGAGTGTTCTGCGTTTCGGTGTGCGTATTCCCGTTTTCGGTAATGTTCTTTGACGAGGCATCGCTTATCTCGCCGGTTTCAGACATTATCATAATACCGCTGTGTACTTTCGCTCTGGTCTGCGGATTCGGAGTCACGCTTACAGGCGGTGCGGATGTCTTCGCATATCCTCTGCTCATGGCAGGCGGACTTGCCTCAAAGCTCGTGATAAAGATCTCGACTTTCCTTTCGGACACCGGACTTTCGTCAGTTGCTCTGGGACGCGGATTTGTTCCGCTGCTCACGCTTTTCCTTACTGTTTTTGTGGCCTTCACGGCTTTCAGATACAGGAGCGGAAAAAGCACTCTTGCGGCAATGTGCATATCGGCGGCGGTTTTCATTGCTGCGTCTGTAATAAACGGCCAGATGAACAGAAATATCCTTTCGGTATGCAGAACCGGTACTTCACGCTCATCTGCAGTGATGATCTCCATGGGAAAATACAATGACGTCATCGATCTTACGGGAAAGCAGACGACCTCCCGCTACATTTCAAAGCTTGCGGATATACGCGGTGTGCATCACATCGATTCCGTGTCATTCATGAAGGATCCGTACCAGAGCATGGCCTCCTATTCACGCAGACTCGTGCTTAACGACGTTGATCACGTTTATGTGCCGGAAGATGTCTATACGCAGTACGGTGCGGAAATATGCGGATGCGATCCGGAGCATTTCGGCGGTGACGGTCTTTTCCTCGACAGGGGAAAATATACGGTAAAAGCCGATCCGGAGGACGGAGTAACAGTAGAATACGGCGGAAATACAATAAAAATAGATGAATCCGGCATCGGCACTCCTGAAGGTGTCGTTACGGAACAGAACGTTGCAGTCAGACAATCAGAATCAGGAAAGGTTAAAGTCTTCAGACTTGAATGAGGTGGACAATGGCACTTATCACACCGGCTGAACTGGAAAAGGAACTAAAGTCAGCAGTTACAAAGAATGTCTATTATATATATGGAAAAGATGCCGGACGCGTGTCGGCTCTGGCGGAGCTTACGCGCAGGAAATATCTCGGAAAGGGCTATACCGCATCAGATTACAGCAGGTTCACCGGCGATGAGATGAAGATCAGCGAGTTCCTTGATACTGCTGAGATCTGTCCTATGTTTACCGACTATAATTTTGTTGAGGTAAATGACTTAAACGGTGAATCTCTGAACGCAGATGACCTTAAGGCTCTGACAGCGTTCATTGCAGATGTGCCTGACCAGACAGTGCTTCTGTTTTCCGTTACAGGATTTGACGTAAAGGGCGGAAAAAAGGCGCCGACAGCCAAAAACAAAAAGATAATCGATGCCTGTACAAAGGCCGGTTCCGTAGCTGAGGCAGATCTCAGAAAACCTGCTGATATGGCCGGCGAGATAGTAAAGCTTGCATCGGAAAATGGTTCTTCTATCTCAAAGCAGAACGCCGAAAAACTCGCGCTTATCTGTCTTGGAGATACGCTAAGGGTCACAAACGAGATAAACAAGCTTTCCGCATTTGCCGGAAGCGAAGAGATAACGGCAGAAATGATAGATGAAATGGTAGCCGTCGGCATAGACACTACGGCATTTGCCATGGCATCGGCAGTTACTTCGGGCAATTCAAAGACTGCCTTTAAGATACTAGATGACCTGACAGCTGGTAAAACGGAAGCGGTTCTTATCATATCCGCTCTGGCATCAGCTTTCATGGATCTTTACAGAGCGTCGGCCGCAAGGGCTTCGGGCGTAAATGAGGCGGATGTCGCAGCGGACTTCGGATACCGCGGACGTGAGTTCGTAGTGCGTAACGCTTTCCGTGACGCATCTAAAACAAATACAGCCCACTTAAGAAAGTGCCTTGCGATACTTGAGGAAGCTGATCTTGAATGCAAGTCTACGAGACTTGACCAGAAAATAATAATCGAGCAGTCTGTAGCACAGATGCTTGCAGCCGGAAACGGAGCGTGAATAGTTTGCTGAGAACAGAACAGGCTGTGATCGTTGAGGGAAAATACGACAAGATAAAGCTTGAGTCAATAATCGACGCGACGATCATAGTGACCAACGGCTACGGCATTTTTAAGGATAAGGAAAAGCTTGAACTTATAAGATTCTATGCGAAACACAAGGGAATAATCATTCTTACCGATCCGGACGGTGCAGGATTCAAAATAAGAGGATATCTCAAAGGATCTGTACCTGAAGGAAAGATAACGAATGTGTACATTCCGGACGTTTTCGGCAAGGAGAAAAGAAAGGAAAAGCCGTCCTGCGAAGGGAAACTCGGAGTTGAGGGAATAAAAAAGGAACTCATAATCGAGGCTTTCCGCAAGGCTGGAATAAGCTTTACCGATGACGGAGACACTGAAAGGCCGGTACGTGATCTGATAACAAGAACGGATCTTTACGAGGCAGGTCTTACAGGAATGCCGGACAGTGCCGAAAGACGAAGAAACATTCTTAAAAAGATAGGACTTCCGGAACGCCTTTCCACTACCGGAATGCTGGAAGCTTTCAATACAATGATGACAAGGGAAGAGTTTTATACACTGACAGAAAACAAAGGGGAGACAGATTAAATGGTATTTTCGGGTATAACATTTTTATATTTTTTCCTGCCGGCAGTACTGCTTGTATATATGCTGGTACCTAAAAAGTGTAAAAATATCATACTGCTTATCGCAGGACTTCTTTTCTATTCCTGGGGCGAGCCTGCTTACTTCTGGGTAATGATCGCATCGAGTCTTGTTGACTATGCAGCCGGCCTTTATATGAACAGGACGGAAAGCAAAGGAAAACGGCGAGCCGCACTTGCGGTGTCCATGGTGGCCGATCTCGGGTTCCTGTTCGTTTTCAAGTACAGCGGATTTGCGGTGGACGTGATAAACAAAGCCTTCGGGGCGAATATTCCGCGGCCTGATCTGCCGCTGCCAATCGGTATCTCGTTCTACACATTCCAGAGTATGTCCTATACTATTGATATTTTCCGGAAGAAAACAAAGGTACAGAAGAATTTCATCAATTATCTTACATACGTTTCGCTGTTTCCTCAGCTGGTGGCAGGACCTATTGTCCGCTACAACGAGGTGGCAGATTCGCTTACGGACAGAACTTCAAATGCCGACACCATCGGCGAAGGCGCTGCGCTTTTCATCAAGGGACTTGCAAAGAAAGTGCTCATTGCCAATAACATTGGTGCGCTGTGGACTGAAGTCAAGGGCATGGATTTTTCCAATATATCGGTTCTCACAGCCTGGCTCGGTATCCTTGCGTTTACGTACCAGATCTACTTCGACTTTTCGGGATATTCCGACATGGCGCGAGGCCTTGGCCGTATGTTCGGTTTTGAATTCCCTATAAACTTCGATCATCCATACCAGTCAAAGAGCGTTACGGAGTTCTGGAGAAGATGGCACATCACTCTCGGATCCTGGTTCCGTGAATATCTCTACATACCTCTCGGAGGCAACCGACGCGGAACGGCACGTACTTTCATCAATCTCGCGATCGTATGGATCCTCACAGGATTCTGGCACGGAGCAAGCTTCAACTTCATTTGCTGGGGTGCTTTCTACGCACTGCTTCTGATAATCGAAAGAGCGGGTTTCTCAAAGATACTGGAAAAGCTTCCGCCGCTTGTAAGCACGCTCTACACTTTTATTATGGTAGTTATCGGATGGGTCATGTTCGACCTCGATACCATGGGGGATTTCTGCCGTTATATCAAGGCAATGTTTGCGGCAAAGAAGCTGTCAGATCCGCTTTCGCTCTATCAGCTGACTTCCTTCGGTATAATGTTTGTACTCTGTGTTTTTGCTTCCACAGATCTCTGGAGAAAACTGTGTGCAAAGATAGAGGCAAAGGAAACGGGCGGAAAGATAATTGCAGCTGCAGCACCGGCAGTACAGCTCATGCTTCTGCTTCTCTGTACCTGCTATCTTGTTGACGCTACGTACAATCCGTTCCTTTATTTCAGATTCTGACAGGGGGTATTCAGATGAAAGAGTTTATGAAAAAGACCGAAGCCGTAATTTTTCTGGCAGTGCTCTTTATTCTTCCGCTGCTCACGCTGTTTTCCCATAAGGATAGTTTTTCAGAACTTGAAAACAGAACGCTTCAGAAAAAGCCGGACTTTTCTTTCGACAGCTGGTTCGACAAAAGCTTTATGGAAGAGTTCGACTCATATGTTTCTGATCACTTTGCCGGAAGACCGGGCTGGATAAAAACAAAACTCAAAGCGGAACTTGCACTTGGACGCAAGGAGATAAACGGCATCTACATTTCAGACGGAAGACTTATTGAAAGGACTCCGGAACCTGATTACGAAACTATGGACAAATCGATAGATGCGATCAACTCACTTGCCGCATCGGTGACTCCTCCGGTATATGTGATGCTGGCACCGACATCTGCCGGTATCTACACCGATCTTATTCCGAAAAACGCTCCGCAGCTCGATCAGCGCAGCATAATAGAATATGTTTACAAGAACCTCGATTCAAGAGTTTCGACGGTAAATATCTATGATATTCTGAACGCTTCCAAGGAAGACTACATCTACTACAGAAGCGATCACCACTGGACTTCGCTCGGCGCCTACTATGCGTACAGTACGGCGATATCGAAACTCGGATTTTCCGCAGTTCCGTTCAGCCGCTACGACATCGAGCATGCAAGCAGCGATTTCCGCGGCACCTACTATTCCAAGACGCTTTACGATGACGTCCAGCCGGATACCATTGACATCTACACCAGCAAGGAAGGCGAGAAAGTGGTTTCCTGCACAGTGTCAAATGCAGTTGAGGAAAATACATACGACAGCATCTACTTCAGAGAATTTCTCGATGTAAAGGACAAGTACAGCATCTACCTCGGCACAAACCAGCCGTGTATAAAGATCAAAACAAATCTTCAGAGCGACAAAAAGATCCTGATTTTCAAGGATTCCTACGCCAACTCCTTCGTACCGTTCCTCACTCAGCACTACAATGAGATCACGGTGCTCGACATGCGCTACATAAACAATTTCCGCGACTACGCCGACCCGGAGGATTACACCCACATACTCTTCCTCTACAACAGCACGACGTTCAGTTCGGATGACAACATCAAAAAAATAGCATACTAAAACAAAAAACTCAGAGTCCAGCAACTCTGAGTTTTTTGTTTAGTTCCGGGTCGGAGTTTCGCGGAGAAGCTTATCCTGCCAGGCACTGTCTGTCTAATCTCCGGGGATGAGGGGGCGGAGCGAAACAGCAATTACTGCAAGTGACACAACATCACTAATCTCCGGGGGTGTGGGGGGGGAGCCCCCTCAAAAAGAAAGCCCCCTCCCCGTCGGGGCGGGGGGTGGGGGATAAACCCATCATTATTAGATTCCGTATGTCTTTCTGTATTCGAGCATCTTGTCGAGGTATTCCTTACCTTCAATAACACCGTCTTCGATAGCCTTGATAATATCTTCGATAGTAACGATAGAGAATACTTCAATGCCGAAATCTCTCTTTACTTCCTGAACAGCTGAAAGATCGCCTTCCTTGCCCTTTTCCATTCTGTCAACGGAAATTACCATTGCTTCGATCTTTACGTCAGCAGCGTTCTTGAGAACAGGAATTACCTGTCTGATAGCTGTTCCGGCTGTGATAACGTCTTCGATGATAACTACCTTTTCACCGTCTGTGAGCTGCTTGCCTACGATAACGCCGCCTTCGCCGTGGTCCTTGGCTTCCTTGCGGTCGAAGCAGTAATTAACATCCATGCCGTACTTGTTGAAAAGTGCAACGCTGCAGCTTACTGCGAGCGGGATGCCCTTGTATGCAGGTCCGAAAAGTGTGTCAGGTGAAATGCCGTGATCCTTGATGCATTCAGCGTAGAATTCACCGAGCTTTGCAAGCTGCTTACCTGTCTTGTAGTTTCCTGTGTTTACGAAATAAGGTGCCTTTCTTCCGCTCTTTAATGTGAAGTCACCGAAAGTAAGAACACCGCATTCAGTCATGAATTTTATAAAGTTGTTTTTGTAACTCATTGTAAGTCATCCTCCGATATAATAGTATACTATCATTATAGCATAGTATCGGCTTTCAGGCAACCTCGGATTTGTATTTAAATTTTGCACAATCCACAAAAAAACAGCAAGTTGTATGTACTACATAAACAATTATTTTAGCCTCTTAGACATGGATTTGAAGATTTTGCATAGAAATATTGATTTTAAAATACGAATATGATATAATTGATGTGAACTGATATATTGTGATCAGTGTTGTAATTCTTCGGAATTTATGATCAGGGCTGAACAGTGGCGTATAATTGCATTATTTAATATGAAATTATGGTATTTTTATGACGGGGATTATTCTGTGATCAATTAAAAATACCTTCTTTTTATTAAATTAATACAATATTTATGTCAAATAACAAAAGAGGCATTGAATATATTGTGCAACATTTTTGCTATAAACTTTAAAATAGCACTATACTTTTGATGTTGCATGATGTATAATATTATTAAGCTTGATTATAAGTTTTTGTTGAGTTTTATCCGCAACATAATACGATCGCTGTTTTACAGCAAATTACAAACGTGAACACTTATGATCTTCCTCACGGGACGCCCCGGAAGATCGGAACAAATTAAAAAATGGAGGTTGTTTAGAAGTGTCAAGAAAAATCAGAAAAGTAGTTGCAAGTACATTAGCACTTGCTATGATGACTGGTACAGCTGCCAGCTTCCCGGCAGGACAGTTTGCTATCATCAATGCAGCTACAGCAGAACAGGCAGTATCCACTTCAAACGTTGCCGGCGGACTTGCAGGTCCTACTATCGATGCAGGTACTTATGAAGTAAAGGCAGGCGACACATTCAAGGTTAAGCTCAAGGCTACAGGAAACACAGATGGTTTCAACGCCCTCAACTCATGGCTTGACATTGATACAAACGTATTTGAGATCGTTGGAAAGGAAGCAGGCGACATCGATGATCCTGAAAATGAGGACAGCCTTGCATACTCAAACGTTACTCTTAACGTATTCAAGAAGGACGGCGCTGCATCAGGCGTAGAAACTCTTCTCGCACTCTACAGTGATACAAACAATGCAAAGGGCGACATGGTTCTTGCTACTGTTACACTTAAGGTAAAGGACGGAGCTAAGGACGGCTACTATTCACTTCCGTTTGACGCAAAGGGCGACGGCGGTGCTATGGCTAACCGTATCGACAGCAACAGAACTCCTGTAGTTCTCAACCCTACATTCAAGGGTGCTTCAGTTACAGTAGGCACACCATCAGATCAGCCAACAACACAGCCAACATCTCAGACACCTGCAACTCAGGCTCCGGCATCTCAGACACCTGCAAGCCAGACTCCAGCATCTCAGACACCTGCAGCAACAGGCACATTAGCAGGTAAGGTTGCTGACGCTTCTGCAAAGGCAGGCGAAACTGTTAAGACAACTCTTACAATTTCAGGCGTAAACTTTGCAGGCTTCGACGCTGAACTCAGCTTCAACGGCCTTGAACTTACAAAGGCAACAGCTGACGGATTCGACGTTGAGATTCAGGGCAAGAAGATCGTTGGTCTTGCTAATCCATACAAAGATGTTTCATCAGCTACAGTAAACCTTGAATTCAAGACTTCTGCAGCAGGCAGCTACGAAGTATCAGCTACATCACTTGAAGCTGCTTCAAAGTCTGAAGAAAAGGAATACAAGGGATCAGTAACAAAGGGTACTGTTACAGTAACTGATTCATCAGCTACAACAACACCTACAGCTACAACAGCTCCTACAGCTCAGCCTACAACAAATCCTACATCTGAAGCTCCTAAGGGCGATACAATTCAGATCGAGATCGGCAAGGTTGCAGGTAAGGCAGGTACAAAGGTTAAGGTTCCTGTAACTGTTAAGAACGTAGGTTCAGGTTTCTCAGCACTCCAGTTTGACTACGATATCGACGGCGGTCTCACAATCGGCAGAGGTATCAAGGGCGAC
>JBGUVZ010000184.1:0-6619 GCA_045220685.1 Oscillospiraceae bacterium
TGCGTGAGTGGGGATTTACAACCGGAACTTATAAAATTCCTGAGAAAAGTGTGATCGATAGTCTTCTTGATGGTATCGGATATGAAAAAATAAAACTTGTGGGTAATGATCTTACTTTGCCGGACGGGATGATGATCGATCTCGGTGCTTCTGCCAAAGGATATACCGGCGATGTGGTATCTGATATCTTTCGTGAAAACGGAATTGATTCAGCTATAATAAGCCTTGGAGGTAATGTTCAGGCTGTGGGTTCCAGACCGGACGGATCTGACTGGAAGGTTGCGATACGTGATCCGCAAAATGAATCAGAACAGATCTGTATTATTTCTGTTTCGGACAAGGCTGTAGTTACTTCGGGTAATTATGAACGTTTCTTTATCGGAGATGACGGAAAACGCTACTGCCATATAATCGATCCTTCGGACGGATATCCTGTAGACAACGGTATTGCGTCGGTTACTGTAATAAGTGACAGCGGTATTCTCTGTGACTGCCTTTCTACAGCTCTGTTTGTCATGGGAAAGGATAAAGCCCTGGACTACCAGAAGAGACACGGCGGATTTGAACTTATAATCGTTTCTTCAGATAATGAAGTGACCTATACTTTAGGGCTGGAAGGGAAGATAGAACTTCTTAACTAAAGCGTATTCTTCCATGATCAGGCTTTTTCCCTTGACTTATCAGGCCTGTTATGATAGAATATTTAATGCTGGTTTAAAGCAGACCATCAGAATCGCTTTGCCGGATAAGGCCGCGGAAATATCCGCTGTTTTGTCCGGCTTTTTTACGGAGGTTTATTACTTGAAAAATAACTTTACAGAAGGAGCTATTCTGCCGAAGCTCCTTAAATTTATGCTTCCTGTACTGTTTGCAATGTTTCTGCAGGCAATGTACGGTGCGGTGGATCTTCTTGTTGTCGGTCAGTTCGGAACGGATGCGGACGTTTCTGCAGTTTCCACCGGATCGCAGATCCTGCATACGCTTACCAATCTTATTGTAAGTTTTTCGATGGGTATTACAGTTGCAGTTGCACAGCGTATCGGTCAGAAACGACCGGAAGATGCTGCTCAGACTATCGGTACCGGTCTTATAATATTCGCAATTACAGGAATAGTATTTACAATTATCGGAGTTTTCGGCTGCGGTCTTCTTGCAAAGATCCTTCAGGCACCGCCGGAAGCATTTGATCTTACAAAGAGTTATATCCGTATCTGCGGTGCGGGATTCCTTGTAATAACTGCTTACAATCTGCTCGGAAGTATTTTCAGAGGACTCGGAGATTCACGTACGCCGCTTATTGCAGTTGGTATAGCCTGTGCATTCAATATAGCCGGAGATCTTCTCTTCGTTGCCGGTTTCCATATGGGAGCATCGGGTGCTGCTCTGGCAACAGTGCTGGCACAGCTTATAAGCGTGATCATTTCATTCTTTATCATCAAAAGAACGAAGCTTCCTTTTGAACTTCACAGATCTAATCTTTGCATGAAAAAGAGCTTCGCATTTACGATTCTTCGTATCGGTACTCCGATAGCTCTTCAGGACTTCCTTGTTGGTGTTTCGTTCCTTGTAATGATAGCTATCGTAAATAAGCTTGGTGTTACGGCATCTGCAGGTGTCGGCGTGGCTCAGAAGGTATGTGCTTTCATCATGCTCGTTCCGCTTGCGTTCATGCAGTCGATGGCGGCTTTCGTTGCCCAGAATAAAGGGGCAGGGCATACCGACCGTGCAATCAAGGCTCTTAAAAGCGGAATCGGAGTTTCAATGCTTTTCGGCGTATTGATGTTCTTTGTTGCCTTTTTCCATGGTGATCTTCTTTCGGGAATATTCTCAAACAAACCGGACACAGTGGCAGCTGCATGGGATTACCTTAAGGCATATGCAATAGACTGCCTGTTCACATGCTTCCTTTTCTGCTTCATAGGTTTCTACAACGGTATTGAGAAAACCAAGTTTGTAATGTTTCAGGGAATCTTCGGAGCTTTTCTTATCAGAATACCGGTTGCTTTTCTTATGTCACACATCGGAAACGGTTCGCTTTTCAAAATAGGACTTGCAACTCCGTGTTCCACACTTGTTCAGATCATTATGTGCTTTATTGTTTACTTCGGTTTTGTTAAAAGCCTAAAACAGGATGCCGTGAAGCAGGACTGATATTTTAGTAACACCAAGATTGTAAAGATTTATAGATCAGTATATCTTTCTGCGTAAAATACGCTGGATGTTATACTGATCTTTTTTTATTAAAGTATAGAAAAATCCTATTGACATATACCATATGGGGGTATATAATATTAGTATAGAGATACCCTTAGGGGGTATATGAAAGGGGCAAAGTTCATGAAAGAAAAAGAATGCTGCTGTCAGTCTGAGCAGAAAGCCGAAGAAGCTTGTTGCTGCGGACGTAAGAAGAAACGCAGTGAGGAAGAATTCAAGTCGCTGATGAACCGTCTGAAAAGAATAGAAGGTCAGGTCCGCGGAGTTGAAAAGATGCTTGAAAACGACGCATACTGTCCTGATATACTGACTCAGGTGTCGGCGATAAACAGTGCACTGAACAGCTTTAACAAGGAGCTTCTCGCTTCGCATATGAAAAGCTGTGTTATAAATGATATCCGTGCAGGTAAAGATGAGGTCATAGACGAGCTTGTGACTACACTGCAGAAGATCATGAAATAGAAAGGACAAGTATGGAACAATACAATGTGACCGGAATGAGCTGTGCGGCCTGCAGTGCAAGAGTTGAAAAAGCAGTGTCAGCAGTTCCGGGTGTACAGAGCTGTGCAGTCAGCCTCCTTACAAATTCAATGGGCGTTGAGGGATCTGCATCAGAAGCAGACATTATTAAAGCTGTAGAAAACGCAGGTTACGGCGCTTCCAGAAAAGGCGCACAACCTGAAAAAGCTATGGTTGATGACGATATGCTTAAAGATACTGAAACACCAAAGCTGAGAAAACGTCTCATTAAATCTGTGGCGGTGCTTCTGGTACTGATGTACTTTTCGATGGGACACATGATGTGGGATTTCCCGGCACCGGCAGCGTTTGATAATCTTGTGTTTCTCGGCGTATTTGAGATGCTTCTTGCTATCGTGATAATGATACTGAATGCCAAGTTTTTTACAAACGGGTTCAGATCGCTTTTCAGCGGACATCCTAATATGGATACTCTCGTTGCTCTTGGCTCAGGTGCATCTTTCGGATATTCTCTTGCTGAGTTATTTATCATGATACTTGCACAGGGGAACGGTGATCATGAGACTGTCATGAAATATGGTATGAATCTGTATTTTGAATCAGCGGCAATGATACCTACACTTATTACGGTAGGTAAAATGCTTGAATCCATGTCAAAGGGACGTACAACTGATGCACTGAAAGGCCTGATGAAACTTGCTCCGCAGACAGCTGTTCTTTATCGTGAAGGCGAAGAGCAGGAAGTCGGTATAAGCGAAGTCAGAGAGGGTGATATTTTCGCAGTAAAGCCCGGTGCAAGTATTCCGGTTGACGGAGTAGTGGTTTACGGCACCTCTTCTGTTGATGAATCCGCTCTTACCGGCGAAAGCATTCCGGTAGACAAGGAAGAAGGCTCATCAGTTTCTGCAGCCACTATAAACAAATCGGGGTACATTCGCTGCCGTGCTACAAGAGTCGGGGAAGATACAACACTTTCGCAGATAATAAAAACAGTTTCAGATGCGGCAGCCACAAAAGCACCTATTGCAAGAATTGCTGATAAGGTTTCAGGCATATTCGTTCCCGCAGTTATTGCAATAGCATTACTTACACTTGTCTGCTGGATGGCAGCCGGAAAGAATTTCAGCTTTGCCATAGCACGCGCAATTACAGTTCTGGTTATAAGCTGTCCGTGCGCTCTTGGCCTTGCAACTCCTGTGGCAATCATGGTCGGAAGCGGTGTCGGAGCGAAAAACGGTATTCTCTATAAAACTGCCGCTTCACTGGAAGCAGCCGGAAGAACTCATATAGTTGCACTTGACAAGACAGGTACAATAACTGAGGGCAAACCTGCTGTTACGGATATTATCCCGTATAACATGGACGAAAATGAACTGCTCACATACGCTTCGGCTCTGGAATCGAAAAGTGAACATCCTCTTGCAAAAGCTGTCATGACGAGAGCTGACGGCACGAACATTCCGGAAGTTACTGAATTCAAAACTCTTGCAGGAAACGGCCTTTCAGCTATGCTTGGAAGTGAACTTCTGGAAGGCGGAAGTTTCAGGTATATTTCGAAGAAATATAATATACCTTCGGAATTTACAGAAAAAGTAACTGCCCTTTCCGATGAAGGCAAGACGCCTCTGCTGTTTGCGAAAGGAGGAGAGTTTGCCGGGATCATCGCAGTTGCGGATACAATAAAAAGTGATTCGGCTGATGCAGTAAATGAGCTTAAGGGCATGGGCATAGACGTATATATGATCACAGGTGACAATGAACGAACTGCAAATGCCATAGGCAGACAGGCCGGCGACATCGAGGTCATTGCAGGTGTTCTTCCGGACGGCAAGTCAAAGAAGATCGCAGAACTGCAAAGACAGGGCAAGGTCATCATGGTTGGAGACGGTATCAACGATGCTCCGGCGCTGACTACAGCTGATACGGGCGTAGCAATAGGAGCTGGTGCTGATGTTGCCATCGATGCCGCTGATATAGTTGTCATGAAGAACAGACTTACCGATGTTTCCGCTGCAATCCGTCTCAGCCGTGCAACTATCAGAAATATCCACGAGAATCTTTTCTGGGCTTTCTTATACAACGCAATATGCATACCTCTTGCGGCAGGACTGTACGGCTTTGAGATGAAGCCTGCATACGGTGCTGCAGCTATGGCAATGTCCAGTTTCTGCGTGTGTATGAACGCTCTCAGACTTAACTTAGTTAAGATACATGACTCACGTCATGATAAAAAAATACATAAACCACAAATTAAAACGGAGGAAAAAGCTATGACTAAAACTTTAAAAATCGAAGGCATGATGTGCGAACACTGCGAGAACAGAGTAAAGAAAACTCTTGAAGCTATAGACGGTATCGAGAGTGCAGCTCCGGATCATACAGCTGACAGTGTAGTTATAACACTCGGCAAAGACGTTCCGGAACAGATCATTAAAGATGCTATAGAAGCTCAGGATTACAAGTATATCGGAATGGAATAATCCTTGACTTTTCTGCATAACAGAAAAAGCTTAATACTTTGAGTGTTAGGACAGTACATAGAAGCAATTCCGAAACATTATAAAACCGATACAGCAAGCTCTTTGAAAATTTCTCAGGGCTTGCTTTTGTTTTTTAATCTTGATGAATTAGAAGACATATGGTATAATAGTGCTATAAAACTGTTTTTAGTGATTCGGAAAATGGGGAATTTTATGAAATTAAACAGGAGGAACGAGCCTGAATACTCAAAGAATACAGTTATTGCAGTATGTGTAATCTGTGCTATTGCGGCTCCTTACTTTTATTTTATATGCGGTGAAACAGTCTGTAAAATAATGGCTGTCGTCGTGTTTCCACTTATTATCATCTTTGCAATCTATTCGTATTTTCACGAGAAGAAGGATAATAAAAAAGCTGAAGAAAAAGCAGCTGTTCTGACAAGTGAGTCGTACTACGACTCTGTCGAATGGAAAGAGAAATATCTGAATTACAGGATGAAACACGACTTTGTGAAGCCGAAGAAAAAGACGATGAAGAAGGATATGATATCTCATTGCAGACAGCGTGAAGACTGGGTCGTGGCAGTACCGGTATCCGTTCTTTTGGCCTTATCCTCAGTCGGAGTGTATTACAAGTATGGAATAATTTTAGCTTGTGTCACAGTGATTTTGAGTATCGGTTTCTTCATGTTTTATATTTCTCTCAGCACCAGAGGAATACGTGAATGGTATACTCACGACTGCGATTTTGATATGCTTGAAAAATCCTATCTGAAAGGAAGATTTCTGTTTTATCACAGAAACGGAATAGGATTCGGAACTACCCATATACACGGATTTACTAAAAGAAAAGTATATGCCATAGACTACAGACTGGCGGAAAACATAACAAGGAAAGTCGTCAGAGTCAAAGAATATCAGGACAGTCTGTACGGCAAGAGCAGATATGAGCATTATGCGGTCATCCATGTAAGACTCCCTGAAAGCGGCCGGATGACGGAAGTTTATATCGAACTCGATGAATTTCAGGTGCAGATGGCTATTGATGAATTCAGGAGAATGAAATATACATGCGATAAAGATAACAGCGTTGCTTACGAAGAGACGTTTACCAATGAGACCGTTGTTATGTGAGGATTAAGGTACGACTTCGTCGTGCTATATAGAAAATAAAAAAGCTTGAGGAAATAATATGGGATTTATAATTGAAGATAAAAAACTAGTAAAATACGAATCAGAACCTGGTATCATTTTTGTTGTAATACCGGAAGGCATTACGGAAATCGGAGAGGATGCTTTTAGAGACTGTTCTGAAATCAAGATCGTAGTTATTCCGGATACGGTAACAATTATCGGAGAATCTGCTTTCCGTAATTGTTCAGGCCTTATCAAATTGAAACTTCCTGATAGCATTACTGAGATAGAAAAATATGCTTTTGAAAAAT
>JBGUVZ010000185.1:0-9892 GCA_045220685.1 Oscillospiraceae bacterium
CTTTTTTTGCCATATTCATATAACTCCAATTAAGTTTTTAATATTAACAGACTTAACAGGAATACACGAATTTTATGTCACACCCAACTCCGAAAAACAAAAAAGGCTCCCGGTTACAAGATCTGCGATACAAACAGGCTCACCACCTCCGATCCTCTCATGATGGAGATTATCGGAACCTTTTTTTAAACATTCGTACCACTATATATCGTGGTGTTTCGTGCAACCAAGGGCTTTCAGAAGTGCCGTAAAACTGCGGTTTATCGGCATTCCTACGGTGTATAAGTTCTCTTTTTCCAATATATCAGTAGCCTCTGTTGAGGTTTACAAGATTCTCAGGTAGCTGATTGGCGGCATAACGGTGAAGATCAGTCAGAAACTTATCAAACATTATTTCAACAGTACGTCTTAAAGTACGCTGTCCTGCCATATGCGGGGTAATAATCAGATTCGGAGCTTCATTTAATGGATCTGATTCAGGTAAAGGTTCCTTTTCAAGAACATCAAGTGCAGCACCGCAAATGACATGTTCTTTGAGAGCATTAGCCAGAGCCGGCTGATCAATACTGCTTCCGCGACCTACATTTATGATGATCGCATTTTTCGGAAGAAGTGCAATTCTTTCACCATTAAGTATATGAATGGTATCAGGTGTCTCCGGAAGACTCATAACAAGAATGTCGGTTTCAGGAAGGATGCTATCAAGTTCATTTACTTTATGAATGGATGTGAATGCATCACATTCTGATTTTCCGGAGCGGGAAACTCCAGTTACTGATTCAGGCATGAAAGGTTTAATCCTCTGGGCATAGTTTCTTCCGATGTCTCCCGTACCCAGAACAGTCACACGGCTTCCGTAAATGGAATTAAGCTCACGGTCATTTCTCCATATGCGTTCCTTTCTGTCTTCGATATATTCAGGCATTCTCCTTAAAAGTATGAGTGTAAGCATGACCAGGTGTTCTGCTATGGTTACGCCATATGCACCAGAAGAACAGGAAAGCATGCATGAACCATTTAAAAACTCGGTTCTTGAACTGTAGTCATTCACACCGGCTAAAGGAAGACAAAGCCATTTCAGATTCTGAGGAATAGGGGACTTCGGATTAAGAATACCAAAAAAAATTTCAGTCTCGGCAAGATGCTCCTCGGCTTTTTTCTTATCCGTTTCATACAGAACATCGAAACCGAGTTCGTGCGCATCTTTCTTCAATTTTGAAAGCATCTCGGCCGGAAGGGGTTCGGAAACTGTAATTAGTCTGCCCATTTTCTGTTTCTCCTTTAACTATAATCATTAACCAGTAACTTTTATTTACCTTGGAACTGTTCCTGTCAGGGTGTTGCGGTCAACCGGTTTTATTTCACCGTCAGCGCAGTAATAAAGAGTTTTAATCATTCGGATTCTGTTATGTCTGCATCCGTCCGCATTCATAATATCAAGGAGCAGACGTCCGTCGCCTGCAAGAACTGTAACATGGTTATCCAGCTTCTGCAATTCCAGTGCCAGAGCAATTATTGTCGGAGCTGCGTAATATCCGTTTACAGTGTCGTGAACTACCGTAATCTCTTCTGTTTTTACAAGTTTCTGAACTTCAGCCAGAACGGCAGGTTGCTGTTTTACGGCAGAGTCATCAATGACTTTGCTCTTTTGTGAAGCATCATATCTTTCAAGTTCCTTGAGTACGGCAGTGGTTACAAATACCCTGGAGAGTCCAAGATCCCGGCGCAGAGAGCTGATAACAGCATCAGCATTATTCTTCCCGGCCATGATAATCAGAGCAGACGGGTCTGTAACCATGACATCTTCGCCGGAAACAAAAACATTGTTTTCATTGGCAATATAACGGGATGACAGTAGATGACCTGAAGGTCTGTTTCCTTTGAATTTACCATGAATCCATCTGATAAAACGAATTATACGGATAACAACCATAATAATAATGAGAGTAATAATTGTATACTTGATATAAGTATAATCATTTAACTCTTTATAATGCAGAAGTGCATAGGCGCTGCCGTAACGACTCATCAGAAACCACCGGGAAAATACAGATACCGCTCAATAGATGTATTTTATCAGATCTTTATTACTGAATTCGTTAACCGTATGGTGCAAAAACACAAAACATGAATTTTTTTTGCCAAAATATAAATGAAACATTCTTCAAAATGACTGATTAGCATCTGACATCACATTGTAATATGAGCATGTAATGTATAATTATAATCAACAATGTGTTGTATCTGTTCCTCACGATGAGTGCTCAGATGAAGGTATGCCTATGAAATTATTTAAAATTTCTCTCCTTACAGCTCTAATGCTTCTCGGAAGTCACACTGCCGTAGCTGACGACAAATGCGAAGCCAAAGATTACATGAAGTACGGCCAGGAATCCGATTATGCGAGAATTGTAGACAGTTTTTACGATCTGGTTGCCTACGGTCCCGATAAGCACAGAGTTAAGGACGGAGAAAGGGGGCTTGCTGACGCAATTGAGTTCATGTCGAAATCCGAGGCTTTGAACAATTTCGGATACGCCATAACGGATCTTAACGGTGACTGTATTCCTGAACTGATTATCGCCGAAACCTTTAAGGATGAAACAAAGAACTGCCAGGCAATCTACGCACTCTATACAATACATAACAAATCTCCGAGAAAACTGTATGAAAGTCCGATAGGGGATCTGTTCTGTTTTATCGACAATACCAGATTCTTTAAATACACTTCCGAATCTCCTGATACATTTTCTTTCGGAGAATTTGAATTTGTTGACTTCGGTGTTCCCATTATCAAGGCCTCTGATTTCTTCTTCAACGAAGTGGACAAAGATAACGGCAAAATCAGATATTACCATAATACCAATGGTCTGAAGAATGCCAACACGTCAGAGGAACTTAATATCAATGAGGATGTATTTAACGGTTTTTATGAGAATTTCAAAGTAAGAACTGCTTATATAAACGACCTCAAGAATTTTGCTCAATATGGCGGTGAACTTCACGTAATTCATCATTCACAGAATAATAAAAAAGATTTGGCCGTTAAGCTTGAGTCCTCATCCGAACTGGGAAACAATTACTCAAAATACTCAGTATTCACTGCTGATCACAACGGACCTAAAACAAGTGTTCTCATTTCATCTTCAACGGATTATGTAACTGATTTTGCGGTACTGTCTCTGGAACTGACAGATACAGATTCTGAAGGAAACTACATCTTTGAACACAAACCTGTATATACGACCAAAAAACTGTATAAGAACAAACCTCTGCTTATTAAAATGACAATGAAAGGAAACACTCCGGTTTACGGCATTTCCTTCAAAGACAACAGCGGACAAACCAGGTATTATGCTTTCTACAGAAGCTCGGATGACAGTGATGTTGAACTTATTGAGTTTAATGAGAACACTCATACAGACAAAAAATAACGGAATCATTGAATCAACGCAGCATGCGGACGTATACCATTGAGCATTCACGAAATTCTAATAGGGTGCTCGGGAAGTAAAATGCTGCTTTAGTGTTCATAGATGTTTTCCAACTTCTGTTTTTGCATTATTATTTAGCGAATACTGCATGAAGGTTTTGATTTATTTCTTAGTTGATTAGGATATGATTTTATCAATGAACAGATTTCTACTGCTGCTGACTTCAATGGTAACTTTAACAATATGTTCCCAGGTATATGCTGATACACATGTAAAAGGTTACACCAGAAGTAATGGAACATATGTACAGCCGCATTATCGCTCAGGTAAAGACAGATATCACAACAATAACTGGAGCGTTAAAGGAAACGTTAATCCTCATACCGGAAAGCCTGGCACTAAAGACAGATGGTAAGGAAAGACACTGACATAATATGGTCTTAAGGGATATTTGGCCCCTTTTATTAACATAATGGATATTATGCGATCATGTATATATATCCATACCCAAGCAGTAAGTGTCATTGTCCCGGCAACCTATCACATAGATTCATTACTGAAAAATATCATAAAGCATCTCAGACTTTATAAATTTAAAGATTCACTTTTATAGATCAGCCTCAGTATTGAATATGACATATATCTTTTTATCAGACCGTTGCAGTAACTTATATACCATGCTGCGTCTGCGCAAAACAGTTCCGGAAGCCAGACTCCACCTTAATCAGAAGAAACAAATCAGTTTTACTGCGCTGTGTCCGTTATTCTGAAAAACAGATCTAATCCTGTCCATGATGAATTGCTCAGACTATCCATAAAACATTTCATTATGACTTTAACAATTCCGGTAATCCAAAATCCGGCGCCCTTTTACAATGACTTATGATTTAAGTTCCTCAATTCAGATCCTGTTTCCGCTACCGGATAAATCCATCGGTTCGATAAACATGGTCATCCGTTTAGGAAGTATCACATCAACCGTAACGTAAATTATTTAAATATTCCTGCTGAACAGTTTGTCTCTTTTTGAAAAATTTAAGCTCCCTATTCATTTTCTGTTTGGAATGTCCATGGCCAGACCGAATAAAACACCTCAATTTTTTAAAATCCGTGAGTAATTATTACGGATATTACCAACGAGAAGCACTCTCGACACGGGATTTTTACCGTAAAACACCACGTAAACCCTTTATTTTCAATGGTTTGAGACATGTTTTACACATAAATATACGATCCTGATTTGCTTATAAAACATACCAAAAATCTGAAAAATTGCAGAATTTCACCATATTGACGTTTTAAAAACGAAAAAACAGTAGTTCTTAAAGGTAATTAGGCTGACAGATTACCTTAACGGCAGTATGAAAGAAAAATAAGGAAAAATAAACAGGCTGAGCCGGGATGCACCAGCTTCTGTTTTCTAAAGGTATGCAATAAATAATTTCAGTAATAAAAAAGGATTCAGTGTTCGGACATCGCAACGAAAAAGAAATTACTTCTTGTCATGCGCTACTGTTTTTGCAAGATGCGTCATTACAAATTCCAGATCAAAGTTTCCAAGCCTCGGATAAATACTTACGAGATAGCTTACAGGGATCTTCTTGACTATTTCAGGACTCGGAACATTAACGCACAGCTGATAATAGGCATACAGTTCACCGATCCATTCTGCAATTTCCGGACTGATGGCTTTTCCTTTCTTGAACTCATAAACCTCATTTTTATCAATATGGTTAAGAAGCGCATCCAGCTGAAGAGTATGAGCACCGACTTCATTTTCGTCTATGACTTTTCTGGTTTTTGATTCCATGTAAAAATGAATAAAATCTGCGGTATCCATCTGAGGATATTCTTTTGCAACATATTCAAAAAGCAGACCCTGGGTACGGACCATCATGGCCAGATAGTCCATCGCGTCCTTTGGCTGATCGTCGTCCATAAATCCTCCTGAACCGGAATATTTTTTTACTGTTAGTCATCAAAATTTTAGCCATTTAACTGTGCTATTTTACCAATTAGAATAATAAGGAATTTGTTCAATATCTAAAATTGACAACATTGTTTTTTTAATAAGCGATTTATCAGGTACTTTTTGTAAGATTTGACGGGTGTATCACTGATTGAGATGTATATCATGTATTCAATCGGACTGGCTTCATGAATATTGTCACAGTATCTTTAATCCAACGTGTTAAACTGATTCTCGTAAGTACTGATATAAGGATGTAACCATGAAGGATCTCAATGAAATCATCAGCAAACTGAATGTAAATGATGAGGTTGAAATTACGATTTCAATATATGGTCAGAACATCAAGCTACGAGGTGTTGTTGTTACCGTTAACAACCATAACATTACCATTATGCAGAATGGTTCTACCAGTCAGACCGTACCATTGGAACAAATTTCGGATATCAGTATCTTTGAATCCTCTGGTAAAAGTTCAAAATCACAAACCAGGTATGTAGGTTATATTGAAATATCGAAGAAGTATAACGTACATCAATTCAAAATTAAGAATTCTGATTACGATACTAACGTTGTTCTCGGTAATTTTTTTGAATTTTGCATGGAACTCCTAATAAAAATCTGCCCCGCATACTCTAAAATCGTAAACAGTGACGAAATATTTCAATTGAATTTAAGTATTTCGGTGTGGTTACAGCTTAATCCGGATTTAAACAGAAATGTCCTTATGAAAAAAGAGTTAAGAAAACTAATAAGGTACTCAGATTTAAACCGTACAGAGAAAATAATTTATTATAAATTGCAGCGAAGTTTTATGGTTATCCAGGAACTGTTATTTTGTAATCAAAATCTTTCTCATTTAGAATCACAAATTAAAGAACTAGAAACATCGCAAGGAATATCTGATGAATTTATAGACTATTATAATCGTTCATTAGATGAATATAAATTTACTCTTTCTTTAATCGAATTTTACAAAAACAAAAATACGGTCATAATTCTAAAAAGAAATCTAAACTATATTGTCAGTTTCTTTTCAGACCTTTTGTTTCACAATTTAAAAAATTGCAATACTGACGCCTCCGGAAATAACCAGCCATACATTTCATTTTGTCTATACTACTCATTGTGTAAAGAGGCCATTATTGACGTAACCGGAATTCTAAAAAAGTTCTCTGTTGACTTTAATTATTTTGACAGTGTAACGACCATTAATCTGGTCAATCAGGATTTGTTCATGAGGGCTTCTTATCTGTCTTCATTTCTCTCGTATTCAAATGTTGACAAGCAGGATTTTGTCATAGACTTTATCCAGCTAAATACTAATGAAAAGATTAACAGAGAGCTAACATCTCCCGATATTAACCAGAAATTAGAAGAAATAATAAGTACCCGTCAGAATATCAGAATACCTCTATATGATAGTAAATCTGAAGCGATTCAGAACCGCATACAGAAACTGTATTACACTGCTCTGATATTTGCGCCGTACCGTCCAGAGTTTTTGTTTAGTAAGCAAGTAGAAACTGAATTATTCAAATTTATTGGTGGGGATATAAAGACACATTTTAATAAATTCAAAAAAAGCACATACGATTTTCATGCAAAATTAATTCTCATATCACATGACGGCTATGGGTTAGAAGAATCATTTAGTTTAAAACATGTAAAGAGTCTGATAACAATCATTAAGAATCATACTATACCGACGGTTTTCATATCAGATTCTACAGAGAATTGTTTGCTTAATTTTTTAGAAAATTTTCAGAGGGTACACGATTCTGATATAAAAATTCCCTTTAATAAACGTCTGCAAATTCTCAAAAACTTAAAAATCGATTGTGACATCAACTGTCATTCTCCTTTCAGTATCATTGATATTAAGACACTGAATACACTTAACAGACTGTATTCATACGAAAGATTTATTAATATTCAGGCTTCTTCTGCACCAGATGAGTCAAATACCTTTTTCGAAAGAGAGAAAATTTCTGAACCATTATTCATCTCATATTTTTTATATAGACACAAATCAAAGCCTAACATTATCATAAATTCATCAGATTTAAGTTTCAGTGATGTTTCTGGAACTCTGTATATTCCTGTCTCCATAAGCAATGAATACTTCTGTCAGGATCTGAAAATATACGGCATACGAATTGAAGATTTTCAAAATACCAAACATACATTGCTTTTCGATAAGTCCGCAACAATAACTGACGGCCATTCTTATAATTTTATATGCAGAATTCCTTTGGATTTTATTAAAGAAATCCCGTCTCCGCAAAAACTTACCTTTACAATTCTTTATACCAATGTGAGCTATTCATTATACAATAAAGAATTTAGTACATCATTCTCCATTCAGAATCTAAATCAATGCAACTCAAATCTGATTCATAACGAATTTCAGAATTACAGAAGTGGCAGTGTTGTTCAGGACGATTCAATGTTCTTCGGTAGAGAAAAGGATCTGCAGAGCATTATTGATAACATAAGAACACCATCAGGAAAACTTATAACCAATAGATGTTTCTGCATTTACGGACAGACCAGAACGGGAAAATCATCACTGTTATATCATCTGAAAAAACAGCTTAAAGAAACCCCAAATAATGTGATTATAGATTTTGGGGATGTCGGAACCCTAGAGATAAATTCATCAACAGATTTCAGGCTTGCTTTACTCATGGAGATCTGTAATGTTCTTGAATATGATCACCCTGAACTTGCCGATATTTTGGAAAAAGCAAATTTTAAGTTAGACATAGATCTTGAAGCTTTTAATAAGTCCCCTTCCGTGTATTTTGATTCATATCTGAAACAAATCAGAAGAATTTTTAATTCAAAATCACCTGATACCCAGTTCATTATCATGATTGACGAGTTCACCTACATATATGACTGGATAAAGATGGAAAAACTTGATTCAGAATTCATGAAATTCTGGAAAGGACTCATTCAGAACCACGAAATCTGCGCTATTCTGGTTGGTCAGGATCACATGATGAAATTCATTAATGATCCAAGATTTACCAACTGCTTCGGAGCCATCAAAACTCATGAGGTTACCTATCTGAGACCGAATGATGCAAGACTGCTTGTAACCGTACCGGTATCACGGGAAAAATGTGGAGATAACTGCTGCACATATAGTATAGATGCAGTCGAATATCTGGTTAATGTTACAAGCGGCAGCGCCTACCTTCTTATGAATGTATGTGCTGATTTTATTGATTACATGAATGAGATTAATTCACAGCATGCCAAACTTGCTCATGTTCAGGATTTTCTGAATGATTACATAAAAACAATTGAAGAAAGACATTTTGAACCTCTTTTTAATGATAAGACTGAACTTGATTCACTCGCTGTCGTTAATGACAACAAACGACTTCTTTCCATGATTGCACATGCAACCGAACACGAAAAATCTGTTTTGCCTGATAAATTAAAACTGTCGGATAAAGATATAGAACGTATTGAAATACTTAAAGACAGACATGTGCTGGATAAAGACAGTTCAGGTTATCATATAACAGTTGAACTTTACGCCATGTGGCTCAGAACGATGACGGAGAATAAATAATGAACGAAGAAAATATCTTTGTAATAGGAGGCCAGGTTACCGGGGATTCTTTTATCGGCAGAAAAAAGATGATTACGGAATTCAGGAATGAACTGATTTACGGTAAAAATAGAAGAGTATACTCTCTTGTCGGTCTTGCCCGCTCCGGTAAAACATCCTTTGTAAAAGAAATTTTTAATGTCAATTTACCTGAAAATACCTTCTACTGTTATCAGGATATATCACTGGATACAACATATTTTTCCATATGGTATAACGTTCTGAACGCACTTAAGGATTTTCTGGAATTTGACTATAAAAGCAGTGATATCAGCTCAACCGATGGAATCAGTAAATTATCCGAAATAATAGATGAAATTATAAATATTGATACTGAACCTCAGATAGATGCCGGCGGACTTGTATGGAACAGATTTTCCAAAAATATTCAGAACCTATTCAAAAGACTGAAACAGTACAAAATCAAAACAATACTGGTATTTGATGAATTCGACAGCGCACTGACAATATTTAAACTGGGAACATGTAATTTCATGCTTTTCCGTTCCATTTTTTCTGATTCTGATTTTGACGTATCTTCAATCTGTATATCAAGACGCAGAACGGTTACTATAGAAGAAAAGATTTACCAAAGCTCAACGTTGTCAAATGTCATGATATCAAAACCGTTTAAAGGTTTTGATGATGATGACATGTGCGAGTACTACAATATTTTCCAGGAAAGATATGGTATTGAATTAACAAAGGATTTGCAGAGCAGAATCAAGTACTATGCAGGGAATCTACCATACCTGCTTTCAATTATAGGCTCGGGAATAATACGAAACCATCAAAGTGGCAAGGTAATTAATATAGACAACATCTTTAATAAAGAATGTTCCACCATAAATGAATATTACC
>JBGUVZ010000186.1:0-3505 GCA_045220685.1 Oscillospiraceae bacterium
CGGCATATACAGTTCTTTGGACGGCTGGAGCAGCATTAAATATTTTCTCACCATCGGCGGAGCACTTCTCCTGCTTATAATCACAGGTTCGCTGTTCATTGAACGTTTCTTCTGCAGATATTTCTGTCCGCTCGGAGCGTTATTCTCGATCGTATCGCATTTCAGAGTATACGGCATAAAACGCAGATCTGAGAAATGCGGAAACTGCAGACTCTGCACATCAAAGTGCTCCATGGGTATTCCTCTTTATAAATATGATGATGTATGCTCCGGCGAATGTATAAACTGTATGAAGTGTACTTCAGCATGTCCGAATGAGAATATATCAGCTGACACGCTTCAGGCAATATCCGGAACTGTTGCCGTAACAACTGTAGCAGGTCTTTACTTTGCCGGTGTTCTCACTGATATTCCGGACGCTGCCGAAGAAAACTCAGTTCAGATTCAGAGCACAACTGAAGCTGTGGACTTCACCGATATCAGCATCGCAAATGATGACAACCCGGTCAGCGATAAAGGCATAATCACCGACAATAACACAGTTACTGATGAAAGCATAGTTACTGATAACAGCACAGTCACCGACGACAGTGCAGTTACTGATAACGGCACTGTTACTGACGACAGTGTAGTTACCGATAACGACATAGTTACCGATACATCAGGACAATTTGCTGATGGTATTTATACAGGCACAGGCAATGGTTTCAGAGGAGCTACAAATGTAACTGTTACCGTTGAAAACGGCGTTATTACCGATATCACAATAGATTCATACAAGGACGACAATGAATTTTTCCAGAAAGCAAAAAACAGAGTGATATCCGCGATCATCGAATCTCAAAGTACAGATGTTGACGCTGTAAGCGGAGCAACTTTCAGCAGCAACGGTATAAAGGAAGCTGTTGCTGACGCTCTCGGAATCGAATTTGAAAATCCAAACAGCACACAGCAGAGAGGTCACGGAGGCAGCAGACCTTCTCACTGAAAGAAAAAGCGCTCTTTACAAAAGGGCGCTTTTCATGTATAATGTTTAGAACATATAGTAAACGAAAAATATTTTTTTCGATAACAACGGAGGTGTACTATGCCAAAGATCCTTATAGTTGACGACGAGCCGAATATCGTCACTCTCATAAGCAGGTATGCTCAGCGGGAGGGATACGATATCGTTACTGCTTCTGACGGAAGAGAAGCCATAGACAAGTGTTTAACTGACAATTTCGATGTCATTATCATGGATGTAATGATGCCTGATACAGACGGATTTACTGCCTGCAAGAAGATAAAGGAATTCAAGGACATACCGGTGATAATGCTCTCCGCAAGAGGAACAGAGTTCGATAAGCTTTTCGGATTTGAAGTGGGCGTTGATGACTATGTCACGAAGCCGTTTTCGCCTGTGGAACTCATGGCACGTATCAGAGTCGTACTCAGCCGCAGCAGCATTACAGTTTCGAAATCAGACGCCGGAAAACTTTCTGCCGGAGGAATTGAAATAGACACCCTCGGAATGAAAGTTACTGTTGACGGAGAAAAGGCTGACCTGACAGCCAAAGAGTATGCGCTCCTGCTGCTTCTTGTGAAAAATAAGGGCATAGTCCTTTCCCGTGACACAATACTCAATGAAGTATGGGGCTATGACA
This sequence comes from Oscillospiraceae bacterium, assembly GCA_045220685.1. GTDB lineage: Bacteria > Bacillota > Clostridia > Oscillospirales > Ruminococcaceae > HUN007. The sequence goes on from JBGUVZ010000186.1 coordinate 1,647, forward strand.
GCTTTGGTGTTGAACGAACTGTTGACTGGCAGATAAAACTGCTGCGCAGCAAGCTTGGCGAGTACCGCGACAGCATAAAAACAGTGCGAGGGGTGGGATATAAATTTGAAGTGTAAGACAAATTCATTCAGAAAAAAGCTGCTAAACTACTTCATGTTTTTTACCATTATCATCTTCACTGTTCTCTGGCTTTTGCAGACGGTTTTTCTGCAGAAATTCTATAACGGGATGCTGATCAGGAACACTGTTAATGCCGCTGATAAAATATCTGCGGAAAGTCTGAACAGTGATATCACATCATATATAGACGATATTTCACAGAGCAATTCGATACTTGTATTCGTTACCGACAATGACGGAAATATCATTTACAGTTCCGACGAATACAGGAAAGGCCATAAAAAAAGTTTAATAAAAGAGAAAACTGAGAGAACAGATTGCAGAGATGAGCATCAGCATTACCGTGAACTTCCTGAAAACTATTCAGAATTTCTGGAAAAACTGAATTCTTCCGCCGATGGCACAGCTGAAATACAAACAGATGAAAGCTACGTTTACGGAAGAATGATAGATTTCTACGGCATTGATGAAAAAGTCATTCTTTACATCGGAACTAATCTGAATGCTGTCGGATCGACTGCCAGAATTATACGCATACAGCTTATATGGGTAACATTTCTGTCAGTGATCATAGCTTTTATTCTTGCATTATTTTTGTCAAAGAGTTTTTCAAAACCTGTTTCACAGCTCAATGAAAAAGCTCACAGACTGGGTGAAAACGAAGACGATGTGAATTTCAGCGAGGGCTTCTGCACAGAGCTTGATGAACTGAACAAAACGCTTGATACTACTTCAGAAAAGCTGAAAAAGAGCAGGAATTTCCAGAACGAACTTCTTGCAAACGTATCCCATGACCTGCGTACTCCGCTGACCATGATAAAGGGATATGCCGAAATGATAAGGGATATTTCCCGTGAAGACGAAAAACAGTGCGCCGATGACGTTGCAGTTATCGTAGAGGAAACGGACAGGCTTACCGCTCTTGTGAATGAGATACTTGAATATTCTGAACTGCAAATGTCCGACAGTGAAGCAGTGATGAATGACGTTGATCTCAGCAAAACAGTGGCATCTGCAGCTGACAGCTTCGAAAAGCTGTATTCAAAGGACGGATATGTCTTTGAACGCAGTATCGCTGACAATATTCATGTCAGAGGAAATGTCTCACGTCTGCAGAGAGCAGCATACAATCTGCTTGATAACGCTGTACGCCATACAGGTGAAGACAAATGGACAGGCATTTCACTGAAAACTGACGGAAACAAAGCGGTCATTGAGATATCAGATCACGGAAACGGTATCGCCCCTGACGAACTTGAACACATCTGGGACAGATACTATACAAAGCGTCAGCGCGGCGGCAAAGGCGTTTCAGGACTGGGACTTGCTATCGTAAAACAGATCGTCAGTCAGCATAACGGCACCTGCAAAGCCGTTTCCGAAACAGACAAAGGAAGTGTTTTCAGCATCGAACTTGACATTAACAAATAAAAATCTGATTTAGTAAAGACAGATTTTTTATTTGTGCTCCGGATTATCGTTCTCCATCAGATTTCTGTAAGCTTCCTTTGTAAACCGGTGATATTCCAGTCCGAATTCATTCTGCTCTATATGATAAACGTACGGATCAATATTTTCATCAGTGAAAGAAAGCGCCCATTCATCTAAGCTTATCTTTTTTATATTAACCGTCGGGGAAAACCTTCTGAAAAAGTCTGCAATGTCATTCAGAGTGATCCCCGGCTTTTTTATTTCCTTTACAAACTCTTTAATAAAATCAGACGGTTCAAAATGTGCAT
>JBGUVZ010000187.1:0-2694 GCA_045220685.1 Oscillospiraceae bacterium
AAATCTGAATTTACAAGGTTAATTATTATCACCAAACAGCATGGTATTAAAGTAATGCGGATTATGCGTTTGTTAGAAAATACAGTCTTGGCTTTACTTTTGACCTGAGCTGATATTATAATATAAACAGTATATGTATTAAAGTACGGGGAAAAGCGGGGAACATGTTATTTAATTTACTTAATTTTATTTACCGGAAAGGAACGTTTGGCAATGAGAAAAAATAAATCGTTTACATCCGCTGCGATAGCAGGCATAACAGCACTTTCCTTTTTTGCAAATTACGGCAGCATTATACCAGTAAGCACTGTTAAAGCAGGACAGCAGCTCGGTCAGCTTAATTTTGATGAAGGCATAGGACTTCCGTGGCACATCTGTGAATCTGAAACAGGAAAGATGGAGTTCGAAGTCAAGGACGGAAAGTATCAGATAACTATTGTAAATCCGGGCGGAGCTTCAAACGGCGGTGAAGACAGATGGGACTGCCAGTTCAGACACAGAGGACTCAAGATCGTTGCAGGTCATCAGTATGAGATCTCCTACGAGATCACTGCAACAAAATCAGGACAGTACTATACCAAGATAGGTAATCTTGACGGTAACGTGGAACTCTGGCACAGCAATACAAACGAAGGCGATTTCGGTTCAAACTGGGGCATGATCCAGCTTGCTGCAAACCAGACGAAGAAAGTAAACATGACTTTCACTACAAACCAGAGCCTTGACGTGGCAGAATGGGCTTTCCATTTAGGCGGCGACGGTCAGTACACACCTGGCGGATGTTTCCCGGCAGGAACAGTTATCACATTCGATAACATGTCTCTTATCGACAAGACCAGCGATGAGAATGACTATAAATCTGACGAGAACTGGGAAAGAGCATCCGTTCTTGTAAATCAGCTCGGCTATTTCCCTAAGGGCGAGAAGAAGGCAACTCTTCTTTCCGATTCTTCAAAGGCGATAAGCTTCGAAGTATTCGACAGCAATGACAAGAGCGTTTTCAAAGGCAAGTCAGAACCGATGGGACATGACGATGATTCAGATGATGACGTTCACATTCTTGATTTCTCAAAACTTGAGGATGAAGGTGACGGATTCTACATTGTTGCTGATGGTGAGGAAAGCCATGAATTCTCAATCAAGGACAATCTTTATTCCAACATGCTTTACGATTCGCTCAACTACTTCTACCAGAACAGAAGTGGTGTACCGATCGAAAGTGAATATATTTCTTCCGGTGACGCATCTGCACTTGCAAGAGCAGCCGGTCATAATCCCGATAACTGTGTAACTGATCAGTGTTGGGGTTATTCAGACAACTATACACTTGATGTTACCGGCGGATGGTATGACGCTGGTGACCACGGAAAATACGTTGTTAACGGCGGTATCTCACTCTGGACAATGCAGAACCAGTATGAGCGTTCATTATATGTTAAGGGCGTAAACCAGGATCTTTACGGTGACGGTTCTCTCAATATCCCTGAAAGCGGAAACGGCGTTCCGGATATTCTTGACGAAGCAAGAGTAGAGCTTGAGTGGATGATGAAGATGATGGTTCCTGAAGGATATAAATACGCAGGAATGGTACATCATAAAATTCACGATGAAAAGTGGACTGGTCTTGCAACTGCTCCGGCAGATGATGACAAGCAGCGTATAATAAAGCCTCCTACGACAACAGCAACACTTAACTTTGCTGCCTGTGCAGCTCAGGGCTACAGACTGTGGAAGGACTTCGACAAGAAATTTGCTGAAGAATGTCTTGAAAAGGCTAAGACAGCCTACGAAGCAGCAAAGAAGAATCCGACAATGTTTGCACCTCTCGACGAATCAACAGGCGGCGGCGCATACGGCGATAACTGTGCTGATGATGAATTCTACTGGGCAGCATGTGAACTTTATCTTGCAACAGGCGATAAGGGTTACTACAAGGATCTTTCCGGTTCTGACTTTGCCTTCGGCATAGACACTGAACTCAACGGCGGTGAAGACAACGGTATAGCAGGAAGTTTCGACTGGGGCAACGTTGCCGCACTTGGTACCATGTCTCTTGCTACTGTTAAGGATGGTGTGTCTGACAAGGAACTTAAGAAGATAACCAGCAATTTTGCTGATGCATCAGATTATTTCATAGACATTGAAAACAATCAGGGATACGGCGTTCCGATAAAGTCATCAGAAGTTGATGCAGGAAACGGCAAGACAGTAAATGGCTATCCTTGGGGATCAAACTCATTTATTATAAATACATCAATGATCATGGCTTATGCATATGATCTGACTGGTGATTCTCAGTATCTTGACGGAGCCAAGACTGCTCTTGACTATATCATGGGACGCAATCCGCTTGATAACTGCTACGTTACTGGTTATGGTGAACACAGTACGAAGAACCCTCATCACCGCTGGTGGTCACATCAGATAGATGACGCATTCCCATCAGCTCCTGACGGCGTTCTTGCCGGCGGTCCGAACTCAGGACTTCAGGATCCGTGGGTAAAGGGACTTGGCTATGAATCAGGCGAACTTGCTCCTCAGCTCTGTTATGTTGACCATATTGAAGCATGGAGCACTAACGAATGTACAATTAACTGGAATGCACCTCTCGCATGGATGACAGGCTTCCTTACAGATGAACCTGTCAGAGAGGTCAAAGCCCTTAAATACGACGATTCAGAAGATTCCGAAGAA
>JBGUVZ010000188.1:0-8697 GCA_045220685.1 Oscillospiraceae bacterium
AGTGACCACCTGGTGGTCGAGACTGTCCAGGAGGGCAGCGCAGGTTTCTTTGGTATCGGCGCAAAGCAGTGGATCATACGCGCCCGCGTAAAGAGCGAGGAAGAAGAAGCAAAAGAAGCAGCCGAAAAAGCTGCCGCCGAGAAAGCGGAGCGCGACAGAAAAGCCGCAGAAAAAGCCGCTGCTGAAAAGGCAGAGCGTGAAAGAAAAGCTGCTGAAAAGGCCGCTGCTGAGAAGGCGGAGCGTGAAAGAAAGGCTGCTGCAAGTAAAGCCGCCGCGGAAAAGCCCGCTGTTTCAAAAGAAACGGAAACACCTGTCCGTGAAGGAGAAAAGAAGCCGCGTCACCGCGGGAACAGAAAAGAAGGTTCCAGAAAGAACGACGTGCCGAAGACTGTAAGAGCTGAGAAGGCTGCTGAAGCGCCGAAGCGCCGCAAAGAAGAACCGGTCGGCCGTGAGGTGATGGAGGAAGAAGCCAACGAGATCAAGGAAAAGGCTGTCAGCTTCCTGAAGGAACTGTTCCGTGTGATGGAAGAAGAAATAGAGATTGACACGGATTTCAATTATCAGGATAATGAACTTGGAGTTTCCTTAAGCGGCGGAGATATGGGTGTACTGATCGGAAAGCGCGGTCAGACCCTGGATTCCCTTCAGTATCTGGTAAGCCTTGTGGTGAACAAGCACCGCGACGTGTATATCCGCGTAAAGCTGGATACGGAAAATTACCGTGAGCGGCGTGAGCAGAAGCTGAAGAGTCTTGCGAGAAATATCGCTCACAAAGTAAGAAAGACCAGGAAGCCGGTATCTCTTGAGCCGATGAATCCTTACGAGCGGAGAATTATTCATTCCGCGCTTCAGAGAGATCCTTACGTCACCACTTATTCCGAAGGAGAAGATCCTTTCAGGCATATTGTCGTGGCATTGAAGAAGAATCCGAAGCGGCATGATCGTCCGTTCCGGAGACAGAGGCAGGAAGAGGCTCCTGTGCCTGAGACACCGGAAACTTCTGAAACAGAATAATCAGGATAGCTTGGTGAAAGAAGGCTGTCGAAAACACGTCTGTTTTCGTATGCCTTCTTTTTCTTTAAGGAGGACAAGATCATGCGTCTCGGTTTGACAGATACTATTGCCGCAGTCTCTACAGCGCCCGGAGAAAGCGGGATCGGAATCATACGGATCAGCGGGGAAGACGCGTTTCTGGTCGCGGACAGAGTTCTGGACCGGAAAGTTTCGGAAGAAAAGACGCATACCATTCATTTCCGGCACGCTGTAAAAGAAGGAAAAGTCCTGGACGAAGTACTGGTCTCTGTCATGAGAGCGCCGCGAAGCTATACAGGAGAAAATACAGCTGAGATCAACTGCCATGGCGGCATTCTGGTGGTGCAGCAGGTACTGGAAGAAGTTCTGAGGTCAGGCGCCCGGCTTGCGGAACCGGGAGAATTCACAAAGCGGGCTTTTCTGAACGGAAAGAAAGACCTGAGCCAGGCCGAAGCGGTGATGGATGTGATCCAGGCAAAAAACCGGCTGGCGCTGGAAGCGGCGGAACAGCAGCTTTCCGGCAGTCTTTCTTCTGAGATCCGGAGCCTTCGCAACGCGATCCTGGATGAAACTGCCTGGATCGAAGCCGCGCTGGATGACCCGGAGCACTATGATCTGAGTGGGTATCCGGAAGAACTGAAGGAAAAGCTCGCCGGCCTGACCGGCAGGATAGAGAAACTGATCAGCAACGCGGACGGCGGAATCGTGATCAAGGAAGGGATCAGAACTGTGATCCTTGGAAGACCCAACGCGGGAAAGTCCTCTTTAATGAACCTGATCGCGGGCACGGATCGGGCTATTGTCACGGATATTGCAGGCACCACAAGAGATACTCTGACAGAACATATCAGACTTTCCGGACTCAGCCTGAATCTGACAGATACGGCAGGAATCAGAGATACAGCGGATCCAGTGGAAAAGCTGGGTGTGGAGAAAGCAAGACAGGCAGCGGAACAGGCGGACCTGATCCTGTGCGTCATTGACGGATCGGAGCCTGTAACAGAAGATGAATGGAATCTTCTGGACAGTGTCCGTGATAAAAAAGCTATCGTTCTACTGAATAAATCCGATCTGGAACAGAAAGTGACAGAGGAAGAACTGCGGAAACGGACAAATCATCCGGTGATCCTTTTTTCCGCGAAAGAAAAGAAAGGAATGGATGAGCTGGAAGAATGCATCCGGAAGCTGTTTTTCCAGGGAGACATTTCCTTCAATGACCAGATCTGCGTGACCAGCACGAGACATAAAGAAGCTCTGGAAAAGGCGCTCGATTCCCTTCGTATGGTAGAAAAAAGCATCGACGCCGGTCTGCCGGAGGACTTTTTCTCCATTGATTTGCAGGATGCTTATGAAACACTGGGGGTCATCACGGGAGAAACCGTGGGGGATGATGTGATCGCCCGCATTTTTGAACGCTTCTGTACAGGAAAGTAAGGTGACAGCTGAATGAGCAGAGTAATAGAAGAATATTTTGACGCAGCGGTCGTGGGGGCAGGACACGCAGGATGTGAAGCCGCTCTCAGCTGCGCGCGGCTTGGACTGAAGACGATCATTTTTACTGTGAGCGTGGATTCTATTGCGCTGATGCCCTGCAATCCAAATATTGGCGGAACATCGAAGGGACATCTGGTAAGAGAACTGGATGCACTGGGCGGAGAAATGGGAAGGAATATAGATAAAACATTTATCCAGTCCCGCATGCTGAACGAATCCAAGGGACCAGCCGTTCACTCCCTCCGGGCTCAGGCGGACAAGCAGGCCTATACCAGAGAAATGAGAAAAACTCTGGAAAACACAGAAAACCTGCAGATCCGTCAGGCAGAGGTTTCAGAGATCCTTGTGGAGGATGGAAAATGTACCGGTGTCAGGACTGTATCAGGTGCAGTCTATCACACAAAGGCAGTGATCCTGGCTACAGGGGTATATCTGAACGCGAGATGTATCTTTGGCGAGGTCAGTGAACATACCGGACCGAACGGACTGAAAGCCGCCACTCATCTTACGGAGTCACTGCTGGATCATGGCATCACAGTATATCGGTTTAAGACAGGGACACCCGCAAGAGTGGACGGAAGAACTATTGACTATTCAAAGATGGAAGAACAGAAGGGAGATGTTCCGATCGTTCCTTTCTCCTTCGAAACTGACCCTTCCAGTATCCAGAAGCCGCAGGTGAGCTGCTGGCTCACCCATACCGGAAAAACAGCTCATGACGTGATCAGGGCAAATATAGACAGGTCTCCTTTATATAATGGAAGGATCCATGGAACAGGACCGAGATATTGCCCGTCGATCGAAGACAAGGTGATGAAGTTTCCGGAAAAAGAGGGTCATCAGATCTTTGTGGAGCCGGAAGGACTCTATACAAATGAAATGTATCTGGGAGGCATGTCTTCTTCGCTGCCTGAGGACGTTCAGTATGAGGTGATCCATTCTACGCCCGGTCTTGAAAATGCAAGAGTAGTTCGTAATGCATATGCGATAGAATATGATTGTATAGACGCACGTCAGCTAAAATCATCACTTGAATTTAAAAGCATTGAAGGTCTGTTTGCCGGCGGTCAGATCAATGGAAGCTCCGGCTATGAGGAAGCTGCTGTGCAGGGATTTATGGCAGGAGTCAACGCTTCCATGAAGATCCTTGGGAGGGAGCCTTTTGTCATAGACCGTTCAGAAGGGTATATTGGCGTTCTGATCGATGACCTCGTGACAAAAGAAAGCCATGAACCATACCGCATGATGACGTCCAGAGCGGAATACCGCCTGCTGTTAAGACAGGACAATGCAGATCTCCGACTCTGTGAGACCGGATACAGAATGGGTCTTGTTTCGGAAGAAAGGATCCGGCGGGTGCGTGAAAAGAAGACCCTGATTGAGGACGAAATTATAAGACTAAAAAAGAAGATACTTGGAGCGACACAGAAGAATAATCAATGGCTTGAGGAACGCGGATCATCTTCTTTAAAAACAGGAGTTTCACTGGCAGAACTGATATGCCGTCCGGAACTGAATTATGATGCTGTCGCTGATCTTGATCCGGATAGAAAAGAACTTCCCGAAGCAGTAAAAGAACAGATCAATATCGAAATAAAATATGAGGGTTATATCAAAAGACAGGAGCAGCAGGTAAAGCAGTTTAAAAAACTGGAATACAAAAGACTGCCGCAGGACCTGGATTACAGCACTGTCAAGAGCCTGCGTCTTGAGGCGATTCAGAAGCTGAATATAGTAAAACCGTCTTCCATAGGGCAGGCTTCCAGGATTTCCGGAGTTTCGCCTGCCGATATCAGTGTTTTGCTTGTATGGCTGGAGGCAAACAGATGAGTGATGGATATGCTGCATTTGGAGAAATGCTGCAGTGCGCGATAAATGAGATGAAGATTCCTCTTTTTCTCAGTGATGAAAAAAAGAATTACTTCTATGTTTTTTATAAGGATCTGATAGAAAAAAATAAGGTCATGAATCTCACCTCCATCACGGAGGAAAAAGATGTGATCCTGAAACATTTCGCAGACAGTGTTGCACTGGCGCTGGCGGTTCCAAACCTGAGCGGACAAAAGATGAAAGTAATTGATCTTGGAACCGGAGCCGGATTTCCAGGTATCCCTCTGGCAATAGCGTATCCGGAAATGGAACTTACTCTGGCAGATAGTTTAAATAAAAGGATCCTGTTTATAAAGGAAGAAGCAGAAAAACTTGGTCTGAAAAATATAAACGCCGTTCACGGAAGGGCAGAGGATCTGGCAAGAAATCTGGAATTAAGAGAGAAGTTTGATATATGTGTTTCAAGAGCGGTTGCTAATTTATCCACACTCGCAGAGTACTGTATTCCATTTATCCACATTGATGGATTCTTTATCCCCTATAAATCAGGAAATGTTGAAGAAGAAATCGGCAAATCTGAGAAAGCGCTTCAGATTTTAAAAGGAACCATTGAACGGATCTGCCATTATTCGCTTCCGGAAGATGCAGGAGAGAGGACACTTGTATTGATAAGAAAAGACGGACAGACACCAAAAAAATATCCAAGGAAAGCAGGACTTCCTTCTAAAGAACCAATAGCATAGACAAATAGATAAATATAAAAATGTTTCACGTGAAACATTGATCAACATGGATCAAAAATGGAGATCAAAAATGTTTCACGTGAAACATTTTTGATTATTCTGCCGAGTGTTGAAAAGAGGCAAGTATGTTATACTAAGACTACATTATTAATGAGGTGGTGCAATGACAAAGATAATAGCAGTCGCAAATCAGAAAGGTGGTGTCGGTAAGACGACCACGGTGTTAAACCTGGCAGCGGCTCTTGCGGAATCAGGCATGAATGTTCTTGCAGTCGACTTTGATCCCCAGGGAAACATGAGCAGCGGCTTTGGGATAGATATCAACAATTTGAAGAATTCAGTATATGAAGCAATCATGGACCAGTGTGAACCTTCAGAAGCTGTGTCTGAAACTTACAGTAATAATCTGGATCTGATGGCATCCAACATGGAACTCTCCGGTGCGGAAATAGAACTCCTTGACATTGAGGAGAGAGAATTTGCTCTTAAAAAATGTCTGGATAAAATCAAATCGAAATATGATTATATCCTGATCGATTGTCCGCCCTCTTTAAGTCTCCTTACGGTGAATGCACTGACAGCAGCTGACAGCGTAATGATTCCGATCCAGTGTGAGTATTACGCCATGGAAGGCCTGAGTCAGATGCTGAAGAGTGTGGGTCTTATCAGAAAGCGCTTGAATAAAGGACTGAAAGTAAACGGGATCCTTTTTACAATGTATGACGGTAGAAATAATCTGTCAGGTCAGGTAGTGGAAAGCGTCAGATCCGCGCTGAAGGAATATATATATGAAACGATCATTCCGAGAAACGTCCGGGTTGCGGAAGCTCCCAGCTATGGTATGCCGGTGACGGAATATGATCCTCATTCCAGCGGTGCGGAAAACTACAGGAAACTTGCAGCCGAGTTGATCGCGAAAGAGGACTGATATGGCGGAAGAAAATAAGAAGAAAACAGCAAGACCGAAAAGAGGTCTCGGTAAAGGTCTGAACGCACTGTTTGGTGAATCAGGATATGAATCAGAAAAGACCGCAGCTCCTGAATCAGAAAAAGAGAGTGAAGCCGTAAAAAGCGATGTGACCGTGAAGATCTCCAGTATTATTGCGAATGAAAAACAGCCAAGAAAAAACTTCAATGAAGAGGAATTATCCCAGCTTACAGAATCTGTAAAACAATACGGTGTACTGCAGCCTTTGCTTGTTAAAAAGGAAGGTGAGAAATACAGGATAATTGCGGGAGAACGCCGTTACAGAGCAGCAAAAGAAGCCGGATTAAAAGAAATACCAGTAGTTGTTCGAGATTATACAAACCAGCAGGCGGCGGAAGTCTCTATTATTGAAAATGTTCAGAGAGCCGACCTTAATCCAATGGAAGAAGCAATGGCTTACCAGATGCTGATCGACGACTACGGCCTGAAACAGGAAGAGATCGCGGGAAAGGTCAGTAAAAACAGAACGACCATCACAAATGCGCTCCGTCTGCTGAAGCTTTCAGAAAAAGTCCGTCTGATGGTAGCACAGGGTTCTTTATCTGCAGGCCACGCCCGTACTCTGGTTCCTGTTGAGGATGAAGAAACACAGTATGCTCTGGCAAAGGAGGTTGTTGAAAAACAGCTGAGTGTCAGAGAAACAGAAAAACTGGTAAAGCAGGCCGGTAGAAAAAAGCCCGAAAGAAAGAATAAAGTCGAACCGGACTACTCGATCTTTTTCCGGGAATATGAAGACAAGATGAAAGAAATTCTTGGAACAAAGGTACATATCAACAGACGAGATAAAAACAAGGGAAGAATCGAAATAGATTATTATTCCCAGAATGAGCTTGAAAGGATCATGGAACTTCTCGGTAAGATCCGTGATGCGGAATAAGGGGGAAGAAGTATGCAGAACACGGTGCTGTATGCCTGTATCGGGGCTGAGATCGTAACTCTTCTCCTGATCCTGCTTATCTATTTAAAATATCGCAGATTATACCGGGCATATGACTTTTTTATGCGCGGGAAAGACGCCGAAACGCTGGAAAATACGATCATCGCTCTGGGAGACGAGATCCGTGATCTAAAGGCAGAGGACCGGGCGAATAAGGACGCAATAAGGGTATTGAATAAAAACCAGAGATCCTCTCTCCAGAAATTCGGAATCGTAAGGTACAATGCATTTAAAGAAATGGGCGGAAACATGAGTTTCGCTTTGGCGGAACTTGACTATACAAACTCCGGATTCATCATCAATACGGTGCATTCCAGAGAAGGATGCTACTTATATATAAAGACAGTCGACTGCGGGCAGACAGAGGTTCTTCTCAGCGCAGAAGAAAAAGAAGCTTTAGAGAAAGCTCTGGGGTATTTGGACAGATAATGATATAGGTTGGCAAAGATTAAAGTAGTAAAACATATCATATAATAATACCGTTAATAGGCGTACTTGTACAAAAGTACGCCTGTTTTTTTGTGCAATAGTAACGAAAATAAAAAAAGTTAAAAAAACATGACAGTAAAATGGAATTTCTGTCGTCCTTATTAATGGAAAGATTTGGTCTTTGAACCGCAGCGATTCAAGAGCAAGGAGCGAAGCGGATTGTGAATGTCCGCTTTTATCAATGATACCGAAGGCAATAAGTCAGTCAGCAGGAGGTGAATTCTTGAAGCAGTCAGTGAGGTACGATAAAAACGTAATTACGGCGATGATCAGGGAAGTGCTTGGTGATCCAGGAGGAAAGACGTTTGTCATACTGATCTACTATGATACTGAATATTCAATATCCGGATTTATTGAATCACCAACAAAATATCATTATGATAGATATAGATTTGTTATATCTGCTGAAATACCAACAATAATGAAGCGGGTTATGTGCGATGACTCTGTTCCCTGCAGAAAGCACCTGGCAAAGCATTATCTTAAATGGCTGAGAAGACGGGACGCTGTTCGTGCTGTCTGGGCCGTACATTATTGGGAACGAGGAGACGGAGACTTTGAAGGCAGAGCTTATTATGTACCGGAGCACAGAGAAACTGTGTTTTACGGATCAGACGATCTTATAAAGATAATATCTTCAGCAAGGGGGAGAAGAAGAGAATGAAAACAAAGAAGTACAGAAAACTTAAACGATGGAAGCATCTCATAAAAGCTGCGCTGTGCTTATCTATATTTTTGCCGGCAGTTTTTTTAATGGAGCCATATGCGGCAGAAGTGCCCTCATTCTTTACTGCTGACAGCATTATGCAGGAAGGGATAGAGGATAGAAACTTTGCTGAAGCGATATATGAAAGTATAGAGTGGGATATTATTCAAGACAATTACAGCATACAAGACGACTGGAACGTTAAAAAGATTTTGGAGAATTATGGTGACCCAAATTTAAATGGAAATAAAGCAATAATAGATGCAGCAGGAAGAAATATAAAAAGCATAGCAGGAATAAAGCTATTAAAAAACCAAGTAGAGATCTATTTAGAAGGTAATGAAATACATGATTTGACACCCTTATATAGAAATCCTGACACTGACGATAAAATTTATTTCAATGGTACAGTACTCCGGATGGGAGGAAACAACTATCAAAGTATAGTTCCAAGAGAACTGCTGGGAACGGATAATGG
>JBGUVZ010000189.1:0-3991 GCA_045220685.1 Oscillospiraceae bacterium
TACAGTAACGCTTGAGATCAGATGCGATACAATTGCCGGCAAATCGGAAGATGAACACATCCCGGCAGACGGCACCATACTTGATAAAACTGAATTTGATATTGAAGACGGCGACACTGTTTTTGATATTCTCACCGAAGCTGCCAGAAAATATGACATTCAGGTTGAAAACAAGGGCAGTGCAGGTTCAGCACACGGACTCTCATATATAGCCGGTATAAACTATATCTACGAATTTGACTTCGGTGATCTGTCAGGATGGGTATACCACGTAAATGGTATTACTCCGTCCCGAGGCTGCGGTGAATATGTTCTCACTGACGGCGATGAAATAGAATGGCTCTACACATGTGACCTCGGTCACGACCTTGATGAGGTATACGAAAATGGTCCGCTTTCATGACCTTAACCCTGCAGTTATTGCAGTATGGTTTTTCGCAGTCACCGGAACTGCAATGTTCTGCAGTTATCCGGTAATCTGCTTTCTTACACTGATCGGCGGTGTTCTTCTTTTTATCATAAGGAACGGAAAGAAACATCTGAAAACACATTTATTTTTTCTTATCCTGTACGTGATACTTGCTCTCGCTAATCCGCTCATATCTCACAACGGCAAAACTGTACTGTTTGTAATGAACGACAATCCGGTCACACTCGAAGCGCTGCTTTACGGCCTTAACTCGGCGGCTATGCTCACCGGAGTGCTGTACCTGTTCCGCTCGTTCACACAGATAATGACCAGTGAAAAACTTCTCTACATAACATCAGTGCTTTCCCCTAAAATCTCGATGGTACTGTCAATGGCAATACGTTATGTGCCGCTTTTCAGCAGACAGGGACAGAAAGTCAGTGACACTCAGAAAGCCATGGGACTGTATGCCGACGACAATATTGTAGATGACATTACCGGAAGCATGCGTATTTTCTCGTCCGTTTCCACCTGGGCGCTGGAAAATGGCATAGTGACCGCTGACAGCATGGCAGCCCGCGGATACGGTACGGGACGGAGAACTGCTCTTAAGAGATTTTCCTTTGACCGTACCGATGTTATTTTTCTTGTTCTTACAATTGCTTTCACAGGTACTGTAACGGCAGCGGCGGCATTAGGAAGCTATGAATTTGATTTTTATCCGTCTGTATCAGGAATTCATCCTGATCTCACCGGAAAAGCCGGACTTGCAGCATTCTTTATGCTTGTTTTAATGCCGATACTCAAAGAAACGGAGGCCAAAATAAGATGGAGATATTCAGAGTCAAAGATCTGAATTTTACCTATCCTGACTGCAGTAAAAAAGCAGTTTCAGATGTTGATTTTAAAATAAACAAAGGGGAATTCATCGTTCTCTGTGGCTCTACCGGAAGCGGAAAATCCACTCTGCTTCGTCTTCTTAAGCCTGAACTTTCTCCGAACGGAACTGTTTCAGGAAATATTTTGTTTCACGGTACTCCCCTTTCAGAATGCTCCGGCAGACAGTCGGCTTCTTCCATAGGTTTTGTAATACAGAATCCGGAACAGCAGATCGTCACCGACAAGGTCTGGCACGAACTTGCCTTCGGACTTGAAAACCTCGGAGTTTCTTCGGCTGAAATATCACGAAGAGTCGCAGAAACGGCAAGCTTTTTCGGAATAGGTAAATGGTACGGACAGAACACTGCTGATCTTTCCGGCGGTCAAAAGCAGTTTCTCAACCTCGCTTCAGTTTTAGTCATGTCACCGGAGATCATTATTCTCGATGAACCGACTGCACAGCTTGACCCCATTGCCGCTTCGGAATTTATAAATGCTTTGAAACGTCTTAACGAAGAGCTTTCTCTTACAGTGATCATCACTGAACACCGGCTTGAAGATGTGGTACCAATCTGTGACAGAATAATGGTAATGGACGAGGGAAAGCTTATCTTTGACGGAAGCCCGAGAAAGATATTTACGGAAATAAAGAGTGACTCCCCTGTTCTCCGCGGACTTCCGGCTGCGTCAAGACTGTATGGAATGACCGGAGGAAAAGATGAGTGCCCGCTGACTGTACGTGAAGGACGCAGCTATATCGAAAACACATTTAAGAATAATATCACTGCACTTTCTGTTTCTTCATCCGCTGAAGAAAAAAAAGAGACTGCGCTGGAATTTAAAAACGTTCGTTTCCGATACAGCCGTGACGGTGAGGATATTTTATATGACCTAAGTTTTAAGGTGAGCACCGGTGAGATTTTCTGTATTCTCGGTGGTAATGGATGCGGCAAGACCACTTCCCTGCGTCTCGCTGCTGATCTTGCTTCACCGTACAGCGGTGTAATAAAAGTATTCGGCAAAAAGCTTAAGGAATACAAAAACCGCTCACTTTATAAGGAATGTCTCGCACTTCTTCCGCAGGACGTACAGACTGTTTTCCTGTGTGATTCGGTCCGTGAGGAACTTGAAAAATGCGGAGCAGATATAAGCTCGCTGCCTTTTGACATTTCTGATCTGCTCGACATGCACCCTTATGATCTTTCAGGCGGAGAACAGCAGGCGGCAGCACTGGCACGTATCCTTGCAGTAAAACCAAAACTCCTGCTTATGGACGAGCCGACCAAAGGCCTTGATGCCGACTGGAAATCAAAGATGAAAGATATTCTTGAAAATCTCAAAAACCAGAATGTCACCGTAGTCATCGTAACACATGACATCGAGTTCGCCGCTGAATGTGCTGACAGATGCGCCATGTTTTTCGACGGTAAGATAGTTTCGGAAGGCACACCGGAGGAATTCTTCTCAGCCAACAGCTTCTACACAACGGCTGTCAGCCGTATGACAAGAGATATGTACGAAAACATTGTTACTGTACCGCAGGCCGTGAAGATATTAAATCTCAACGGCAGAAAGGATGAAGCTCATGATAGTCATTAGAAATGAACGGATTCGTGAATTCATCCGCTATGCAGTGCCGCTGGTGATAATCCCGTCCCTAGTACTGGCTGGCGGATTTGTGTTTGAGCGTAAACGGCATATACTCGTTTCACTGGCCGTTGCACTTTTCGCACTTCTGCTTTTCGCGGCAGGATTTGAAAGGAAATCCACCGGAACAAGACGGCTTGTTATAGTTTCCGTTATGACCGCTCTTGCATTTTCAGGAAGATTCATACCGTTTCTCAAACCGGTTTCAGCGATTATCATAATCACCGCACTCTATCTCGGAGGAGAAGCCGGATTTCTTGTGGGAGCACTTACGGCAATACTGGCAAACTTCTATTTCGGACAGGGACCGTGGACAGCATTTCAGATGCTCGCCTGGGGACTTATCGGATATATCGCCGGTTTACTGGCACCTGGTCTTAAGAAAAACCGGATCAATCTGCTGATATACGGATTCATATCCGGTATCGCCTATTCGTTTATAATGGATATATGGACTGTTCTTTCGTACAACGACGGAAAGTTTGGTCTGGAACTTTACTTAGCCGCTCTGACAACTGCAATACCTTACACTATATCATACGCAGTTTCAAATGTCCTTTTCCTCTGGTTCCTTGCAGAACCATTCGGCAGGAAACTTAAAAGGATAGTGAAGAAATATAACGTGTAAACAAAAAAGCATAAACTATCTCATCCTCATCGGATAATAGTTTATGCCTTTTTTATTATTTCTGATCAAGCCGCTGATTCGGCTCCGCTAAATCTGCGGTATAGAGAGATTACAGGGCTTCGCCCCGTTCACCCATACTGATTTATAAATCAGCGCTTTCTAAAGTATCGACTTCATTTCAGAATAATCCGAATCACTATGCCGTTTTGCTGCCATGTCGGTAAGCTTACGTGACAATGCTCTGTAAATATCCGAATCAGTTCCTTCACCTAATGCATTCAGGTGTTTCTTTACAGTGGAAACATCATTTCGTTCGACCGGACCGGTAAGAGCAGTGACCGGATCAGTATAAAAAATACGGTTTATATTAGCCATAGCAAGAGGCCTGATGGCATCAAGTGCCTCCTTTTCAGAAAATCCGCACTGAG
>JBGUVZ010000190.1:0-4697 GCA_045220685.1 Oscillospiraceae bacterium
CTCGCTCTTTCATCCGCACTGAGAGTTCTTATACGTACTATTGCGTCCTGTATTTCCGGAACATTTGTCTTCTGTGCTAATGCTTCTGCTGCCATAAGATCATCCTCCGTTTCTGCGTTTATCAGATGCAGCCACTGCAGGAGTGTGCTGTCTCCGTGTTCTTTAGCTGCCTTTTTTAACTCCAGATAATGAAATGATACCTTGTCTGTCAGAAGGTCTCCTCTGTCCTTCTCTATCAGCTGATAATGTGACCAGTATTCTTCACACTCAAACCAATCAAACCCCAGTATGTTGATACTTATTGTCCCCGACAGTTTAGAATACGATGTACCCTTCTTAAAACCTTCTGTAAACAGCTTCGCCCAGTAGAATATCGTCCTGCTGATATAGTCCTTATCATAGGCTACCTGTATTTCGATATTGATCTTCCTGCCGTTCACCCTTGCCTTGATATCAAGACGTGAAAACTTATCTTCCACCAGTTCCGGTATCAGTTCGGTGTTCTCGATAGTCAGCTCGGTTATTTCCTCTTTTGGAATTCCTATTATAGAAGAAATGAGACTTTTAAGACACCCTTCCCCCTCCGGATCTGCAAATATCATCTTGAATACCACATCAAGTTTAGGCTTCAGTATCGGCTGAGATCCTGCTACAGGAATGATTTCCTGTACCCCAACTGTGTTTACTGTTTCAGTATTCAGTTCATTTTTGTTCAGATTTTTCTCGTTTTCATGAATAATGCTTTTCATCTTAATTCTCCTTATCTCAATAATTAACATAAGTGTTTCTATTTTCTTACATTGATTATTGTACCATAAGCAAAGAAGAATTGTCAAGCATTTTCCAAGAATTTTTCTTCCAGTTTTATTGGATACGAGTTTATTGTGTCTTCCATTACCTGTATTATAGCATTTTTTCAGGGCAATTACAAGGAGAAAACAGCACCTTCAGCTAATGCTGAAAGTGCCGTTTTGATTGTAAATGAGCTAAAGCTCATTATTATATTTTTCAATTATGTGCGCTTCCAGCGCACTATCAATAGCACCGGCACGTCGTAAGACGGGACGGTACCTTTTTTTGCGCGGCAACCGCATAGGAAAAAACGCATCTCACCGCCTTGACTAACCGGTAAAATTCGGATATAATGAAAAATGACTGTGCAGAGTACCACTGCTCTGCAAACTTATGTTTACTACAATACGGAAGGAGGGCAGAAATGAAACTTTTCGGACGTTTCAGAAAAGCGGAATCTGAAGACTGTAATGATCAGAAGACCGAGCTTATAGACAGTGAAGCACGGCAGATGCAGAAGGCATCTCTCATTCATGAGAATGATGAAAAAGCGTATCTTACCGATGAAAACGGCACGGCTTTCATCATTGAACGATTCCCGTTTTATATCGGAAGACGTTCCGTACAGGAAGGAAATGATCTTTCGCTTCCGGACGTTGCCGAGATCTCGGGTATACATGCTTCGATAGACTTTGAAAACGGACGCTATTTTCTTTGCGACCAGAACTCCACAAACGGAACTTTCATAGCACGCGAAGACTGCGAACTGTTTTCTGATGAAAGCCGCGTGGAAAAGGAAGAGATCCATGACGGAAGCAGATTTTATCTGTACCGCACGGAGTTTACCTTTCACGTTGACATACGTTCCTCCCAGACCTGTCTTATAACAAACCAGAACGCCGAAACTCTGATGCTTGACCAGTGCGGTGACGAACCGGAAGCACCTCCGGCAGTTATCAGTACCGGAGACGAAATGATACCGGTTTACGGGAACGGATATTCCGGCGAGAACTTCAGAATAGACAGATCATCCATAAGAAACCGTACCGTCTACTTTATCACTTTCTCTGTTCCGGCAGATATCGAAGGTGAAGCTATTCAGGCTGGAGAACGGACCGAACTGTTTTCAGGATGCCACTTCAGAGTAAACGGAAAGGATCATACTTTCCTTATCAGATAAAAACTAATGTTCAGGAAACGCTGATCAGGCGGCAGATCACAGGGCTTTGCCCCTGTCCCCCGCTATGATCTGCAAACAGATCAGCGATTTCATGGTAAAACGGAGATCAGCAAATGAACTATATTTCTGCATACTGTACGGACACAGGTGCTATAAAGCGTATCAATCAGGACAGCCTCTGCATCAAATCGGCGTCAATGAACGGAAATGAATATATTTTAGCCGCTGTATGCGACGGGCTTGGAGGACTTTCAGACGGCGAGACTGCCAGTGCGTTTGTTATCTGCACGCTGTCGGAATGGTTTGAAAAAAGGCTTCCCGAACTGCTGAAGGAAGAAAAAAGCATTCTTAACATACGCCACGATCTGGATGAAACTTTTCATGACGCATCTGACCGTCTCAACTCATATTCGGAACGCACAGGTAAAACCCTGGGTACAACAATGACTGCGCTTATCTTTCTCGGAAATGTGGATAAGATCATTGCCGCGCATATAGGCGACTCCCGTGCATATATGATAAAGAACGGAAACGCAGAACTTCTGACCACGGATCATTCTGTTATCTTCGACGAGATACGATCAGGAAAGCTCACCGAAGAGGAAGCTGCAGCTGATACAAGGCAAAACCAGCTTACCCGCTGCATAGGTGCCGGTCTTGAAGATGTGACATTCGACTACAGCATCCTTACTGCAGAACATGATACAGTGTACATGATCTGTTCAGACGGTTTCGTAAAAAAGATAACAAATGATGAAATAGCCGCCGAACTCGATCCTGACGTGATAACTGATGACGAAGCTGCGGAAGGTAAGCTTGCACAGCTTACAAAGCTCTGCATTGAACGTGACGAAACTGACAACATATCATCACTGGCAATAAAACTAAAGTGAAAGGGCGGAAAACAGATTGCTGAGCAAGGGTACAATTCTTAACAACCGATACCGTATTGAAGAAGTAGTCGGACGCGGCGGTCTTTCCGTAGTTTACAAGGCCTTCGACCTTGAAGCAAACGGTGCTGTCCGTGCCGTAAAGGAGATCTCAAAAAGCTGTACGGAAATGGTTGCATCGGCAAAGCAGGAGTCCAAACTTATCAAGGAACTTTACGAAGCCGACAAGTCCAACTTCTTTCCGAATATAATCCAGCACGCCGAGACCAGAGACTGTTTCTACATAGTAATGGACTACATTGACGGTGTTTCAATGAGCACTGTTCTGCGTTCGGGCGCACTCCCCCATTCACTTGTTCTCGAATACGGCAAGGAGATATGTTCGGTAGTGCAGTTCCTTCACGACTACGGAAAAATATACAGCGACATGAAGCCGGACAATATCATGATCATAAACAGGCAGAGCACGATCCGAAGCTCATTCGGTTCTGACAGACGTTCCGGACTGCTCAAGTTCATCGACTTCGGAGCCGTGGTGCAGATGGAATCCGGCGTGCCTATACAGTACACTCCGGAATACGCCGCTCCTGAACAGTTAAACGCCGAACGTCTCGATAAACGCACTGACATATTCAATATAGGCGCCGCCATCTACCACATGGTAACAGGCAAAAAGCCTTTGCCGGTATGTGACCGCAATAAAAAATTCAGAAGCTCTGACAAGCGTTTTGTCTTTGATCCGAAGGACAGAAAAACTGACTATACACTCAAAAAGATCATCGCAAAATGCACCGAAGATGATCCCGAAAAACGTTACCGCTCCTGTCACGAACTTTACCATGCCCTTGAAAAGGCCGAAAAGAACAGCAATATAAAGCTTACTCTTTTCACTGCAGCTGCCGCAGTTTTAACAGGAGCAGTATGTCTGTTTTCATACGGAAAATACCGCAGCGCGGAGATCATGAACTACGACCAGCTGATCATGACTGCGGAAAAATCGGCTTCCTGGGGTGAAAAAACGGAAGCCTACAGACAAGCGGCGAAGCTCAGACCTGAAAAAACGAAGGCATATTTCGGGCTTATGGAAGCCTACAAGGAAGACGTATCGTTTACCGAAGAGGAATCATACGAGCTTGTGCGCCTTACAACCGCAAACCTTGCTGAACTGAAAAACGATCCGGAGTACGAACTCATGGCATTCGAAGCCGGTAAGCTCTACTGGTACTACTACGACTACGGTGCAGATTCAAACGAGGACAACACCACCACGAGAATGAAGGCTTCATCAGAATGGTTCTCAGACGCACTTAACGAAGATCTTCGCATGATCTCTGAAAAGAAATATCAAATGGCAAAGGTCTATCATGACATAGCGGATTTCCACGCCGAGATACAGAAACTTGTTATTGAAGGCGACGATGCCGATGTCTACAGTGACTACTGGCACAGCCTTACAGAGATGAACAGATTCGTCCGCTCTTCGCAGACCGAAACGGAAATCGTTCTTCTGGAAACCTACAGACTGATAATGAATTCTATAAACACCTACGCTTACAAGTTCTCGGCATTCATTCCGGAAGATGAAATGCGTGACCTCTTTAATGACGCAAAAGCCGGAACCGACGAACTGGTGACCACAACGGAAAAGACCGCTCAGATACGTCAGAGCATAATCGACAGCTACGACGCGACAGGCAGATCCATCGACCGCGCATACGGAGGAAGAAAATGAGCTATACATTCTGGAAAATACTCTTTATAAGTTCAGGAGCACTGACCGTTTTACTGCTCATTCTGACGGTCATCTTCACCATCAGATTCCGCTTCTTCGAACT
>JBGUVZ010000191.1:0-7545 GCA_045220685.1 Oscillospiraceae bacterium
GCATCGGCACCGAGTGCTGTAAGCGAAAGTGCCATTGCCGAGCATGAACATCCGGTAAATGTTCTTCCGTTAAGTTCAAAACTCATAGTACACATTACCGGCTTGTCCGAATTTTCCTTTGCAGCAAGAAGAGCTGCACGCATCTCGGTAAGATCGGTCATGGTCTCGATGACGATAAGGTCGGCATCTTTTCCGGCACGGACTATCTCGGCGAAAACATCGTAAGCTTCTTCAAACGAAAGATCTCCGCCCGGTTCCATGAGTCTGCCGAGAGGACCTACGTCAAGTGCAGCATAGGCTTCCTTTCCGCTCTTTTCTATAGCACGTTTAAGATTTCTGATTCCGGCTCCGATTACCTCATCGACAGTATAGCCGCTTTCTTCAAGCTTGTATCTGTTTGCACCGAAAGTATTACTGTAAAGTATCATGCTTCCGGCATCGAGGAACATGCCGTGGATCTTTTCGAGGACTTCAGGTGAAGTCAGATTGAGCAGTTCCGGTATCTCACCCGTTTCAACGCCAAGGTCGAGAAATGTTGTTCCCATTCCTCCGTCAAGAAATACAAATTCATTTTCTTCAAGTAGTTTTCTGAAATCCACAGTGGAGCCCCTTTCTTCTGAGCGAACATCCTTCAAAGGAACGGCATTCAGCACATCCCATTCGTTTCTTTTCAATTTCTTTATCGGAAACACCGATGACTGCCGTTACCGACTTCATCGGTGACATCATATTTTCTTTCTGCAGTACTATGCCTGCTTTTTTTCCGGCACCAAGCGCACCAAGCAGCTTAGGCTGGACGCTTAACGGCAGATCGCCGTATCCCGGTGAATAGCGCCAGGTAAAATATTTTCCCGGGAGACTTCGTTTTATCTCTTCTTCCGCAAGATCTGCAGTCTGTTCCGCCGCCGCACTGGCAAGTGCATCGGTAATCACACTCTTTGCCATATCCATGATCTGAAGCCGGCGCAGGAGCGCATCCACGTCCGCACCTATGGTCACGGCAAAGACTGCAGCATATTCACAGCCTTCGAGATGAGCTGATATATCATTACCTTCAAATACCGGACCGTTTTCAAGTTCCAGAGGATACAGTCCCTTTATTCTGAAAACACGGTACACAAATACCGGACGCACAGTTTCAATCAGCTTCCTTTCACATTCGTCAAGCGCTGAAAGAGCTGTTTCACTGATAGTTCCGCCTCTGTACGACATATATCTCAGAGCCTGATCCCTGTCGATCCTGTCCAATTTTAAGGTGTAATCCATTCTTTATAACCACCCTGTCTGATCAGCAATTTCCTACATTATATGATACCATGAATCGCGTATATTTTCAACAATGATAAATTCTTGCTGCCGATAACAATTTAATAACCACTATTATGACAAATTTGTGTCGCTTGTATTGACTTAGCACAGTTTTTTTCATATAATTTAAGTATAGTCGTGTATTTTATATAAAGTTGTATAAATTCGGGCAGCTTTTAAAATACACATCAGGATTTAGGGAAACGCTGATTAAGTAAGCAATCCGGCTTCGCCGGATTGCCGGGGCGGGGAGATTGCGGGGCTTCGCCCCGTACCCCACGCTGATTTATGAATAAATCAGCGTTTCCTTAGTATTGTAAGTGTAAAAGTTATTTGAAAATGGAGATGGATTGGAATGAAAAGAAACAAACAGATCGCATCACTTCTGCTTGCATCTGCAATGATGCTCTACAGCACACCGGCATTAACTCTTCCGGTAAGCGCAGCCGGAACCTCATCAGAAGGTCTCAAGCCTTGTATAAAAGCAGACACAGACAAGCAGAAATTTTCACACAATGAATGGACGGGTAAAAACAGTGCGGAAGACGTATTCGGAATCAACAGGGAAGAAGCAGCGGTAACTCTTATCCCTTATCAGGATTCCGCAACAGCTGCAAAAACAATCTGGGACTACAACGCACGTGAAGATTCGACTTACCTCCAGATGCTTACCAGAGAAGCAGGCGGCAAGTGGGATATTACTGTAGTTCAGAATCAGGATCAGGCAAACGCATACCTGAAAGACGGATTCATGAATCCGGACTATAATTCATCCGGCGGAGCATGGAAGAGTGTATCAATGCCGGACAGCTGGACACGCCAGGGATTTGACTTTTCGATCTATACCAACATCGGCGAACCGTGGCAGAGCAGATACGACGCCTCTGTACCGGTACCTCAGGCTCCTACCAACTACAATCCGGTAGGCCTCTACAGGAAGAAATTCACCCTTGACTCAAAAATGACTGAAAACAACAGACGTGTATGTATTCAGTTCGAAGGCGTGGAATCAGCTTACTACGTTTACGTAAACGGAAAGGAAGTAGGCTACAGCGAGGACACATTCAGCCCTCACAAATTCGATATCACCGACTATCTTACAGACGGTGAAAACACTCTTGCAGTTGAAGTTCACAAGTTCTGCGACGGCACATGGTTTGAAGACCAGGATATGATCTACGACGGCGGTATCTTCCGTGACGTATTCCTTACCAGCGAACCTCTGGTAAAAATCGCAGACTACACAGTACAGACCGACCTTGATAATTCATACACAAATGCAACTGTGAAACTCTCTGCAGACATCAAAAACAACTCAACTGCGGACCAGTCAGGATGGAGCATAAAGGCTGAGATCCTTGACGAAAGCGGAAACGACATAGCTTCCGGAGCATCAATCGCAGTGGATTCCGTAGCATCCGGCAAACAGGGAACTTTTAAAACAGAGATCGCAGTTACTGCACCGAAACTCTGGTCAGCTGAAAAGCCGAACCTCTATGCTCTCGTTCTCACACTTGTTGACGGCGAAGGCAATGCAGTTGAAACTGTATCTACCCAGCTCGGTTTCAGAGAAATAAACTTCACATCTGCCGAAGTTGACTGGGCAGGAAACCGTACAACAAAGCAGTTTGCTCCGATAACAATAAACGGAAAGCGTCTTCTCCTCAAGGGTGTAAACAGACACGACACCGACCCGTTCCACGGCAAGGCCGTTACACAGGAGTGTCTTGAAGAAGACGTTCGCCTGATGAAGAACTACAATGTAAATGCGATCAGAACATCACACTACAGCAATGACTCCTACCTGTACTGGCTGTGCAACAAGTACGGTCTGTACATGATGGCTGAAACAAACATGGAGTCTCACGCACTCATGAGCAACAATGATGCCAAGGGTCTGTTCTACGAACTTGCAATGGACAGAACGAATACGACCTTTGAACGTCTCAAGAATAACCCGGCCATTGTCGCATGGTCAATAGGAAACGAAATGGTTTACTCCGGCGACCCGGGAACTTCAAACGGAATGTTCCGCGACATGATCTGGTACTTCAAGAAGAATGACGGAACAAGACCGGTACACAGTGAAGGTCAGGGCGACGCAATGGGCGTTGACATGGGCAGTAACATGTACCCTGGTCAGGGCGGTGTATGGCAGAAAGCAGGAAATGGCAAAATGCCTTACGTTCTCTGCGAATACGTTCACGCAATGGGTAACTCCGTCGGCGGTCTTAAGGAATACTGGGATGCCATCAGAAGTGCCGACAACATGCTCGGTGCATTCGTATGGGACTGGGCTGACCAGTCAAGAGCAGTAAGTCTTGAAACTATTCCTGGCGGCACAGGCATACATGACGCAACAGGCGTACACGGAAAATGCACAGGCAATATCTCAAAGGGACTCGGTGCAGACACACTCAACGGCGGTGCTGCAATAAAGGGCTACACCGTCATGGACGGCAATGCAAAATACAATCAGGCTCTTTCCGGCACAGGAAAGTCCTTCACATTCGAAGCAATTGTAAATCCTGCTTCAACTGATAAGAACAACGTTATCCTCGCAAAAGGTGATACACAGGTAGCTCTCAAGACGCAGAGCAACGGTTCAGGTCTTGAATTCTTCGTTTACGACGGTAAGTGGAAGTCTGTTTCATGCGATTTTCCATCCGGATGGACAGGAAACTGGCATCAGGTAGCCGGCGTATATGACAAGGGCGAAATAAGCATCATCGTTGACGGAAAGGTTCTCAAAACAGGATCTGTAGCAGACGGCATCAACGCCGGAAACACACCTGTCGGCATCGGTATCGACTCCGAAACAGGAAGAAAATTCGACGGTCAGATCTCACTTGCAAGGATCTACACAAAGGCACTCTCTGCCGAAGAACTGGACGGCCAGCGTTCGGCATCTCCGAAGATCGGTGCAAGCGATCCTTCTGTTCTTCTCTGGCTCGACTATAATACAGACGACCTCACAAAAGAAGGCGCATGGGATTACTATGCTGAAGATAATGCGCACAAGAATCTCTACCAGGATCTCAGCGCAGGCAACTACTTCGGATACGGCGGTGACTGGGGCGACAACCCGAACGACAACAGCTTCTGTGAAAACGGACTTGTCACACCGGACAGAACTCCTCAGCCTGAGCTTTCAGAAGTCAAGTACCAGTACCAGAGCGTATGGTTCTCGGCAGAAGACGGCGGAGTACAGGCAGGAAACATCAACGTATACAACGAAAACAACTTCATTAACTTAAATGAATACCAGATAAACTGGAAGCTTCTCAAGAATGGTGTTGCATGTGACGAAGGAACACTGAACGCAGATGTTGCACCTCTCACACGCGGAAAATTAACCGTTCCGTACACACTTCCGGCCGACAGAAAGGACTCAGATGAATTCTGGCTCGACCTTTCAGTTGTTACAACAGAAACATCCGGCATGCTCGAGGAAGGACATGAAGTTGCATTCGGTCAGTTCCAGGTAAACGCTGCAAAACAGCCGGCTCATCCGGTAGACAGCAGCACAGTAAGCGTAAAGGATGAAGGCTCTTCATACTCGGTAAAGGGTGAAAAGTTTGAATTTATGCTTAACAAGTCAAACGGCGCTATGGAAATGTACAAGTACGACGGAAAGACCATCATTGAAAGCGGTCCTACCCCGAATTTCTGGCGCGGATTCGTTGAAAACGACGGCAACTCAGCAAACTGGAAACTCTTTGACCGCAACTGGCAGAAGGCTGAAGGCAAGGCAAAGATCTCAGATATCAAAGTAACTGACAACAGCAGCGGCCAGAAGGTGATCGAAGTATCGATGTCATTCCCTGATGCAGGCGGTGCTACACAGAAAACTGTATACACCATAAACGGCAACGGCGAAGTAAAGGTATCCATAAGCGTTGACGCTACACATTCAGGCATGGGCAACTTCCTCCGTGTAGGTTCATCCATGACTCTGCCGGCAGGATTTGAACAGCTTTCATGGTACGGCAACGGACCTGTCGAAACATTCAACGACAGAAAAACCTGCGGAAGAAAGGGCGTATGGAACAGCACAGTTTCAGACATGTTCTTCCCATACATGAAGACAGACGACTCAGGTAACCTTACAGACGTAAGATGGATAGAAGTAACCAACAAAAAGACCGGCGCTTCACTTAAAGTTGAAGCATCAGGCTCTGTTGAAGCACAGGCTCTCCACTTCACACCTGACGACATCAACTCAACAAACCACGTTTACGAGCTCACACCTCGCAGCGAAACAATACTGGGCATAAACTACGGCTCAATGGGTACAGGTACAGCTACCTGCGGTCCTGGTACGCTGGAACAGTATCAGCTTCCTTCAAACAAGGTATACAACTGGGAATACACCCTCATGCCGTCAGTATCTGAACCTGTCTCAGATCCGGAACCGACTGTGAAACCAACTTCAGAACCAACAGTGAAACCGACATCTTCACCTGATCCGGGAACAGATGAATACATACTCGGAGATGTAAACAACGACGGCAAGATAGACATCACAGACTTAAGCACAATAGCTATCAATCTCGTTGACAAAAAGAAATTCAAGACAGATGCTGCAGCCAAGGCTGCCGATGTGAACAAGGACGGAACAGTTGATCTTCTCGACCTCGCAACATGCCGTCAGTTCATCTCAAAAGTTATCACAAGCTTCTGATCACTCCATTTAAATAAATACCGCCGCAGTCCTTCAGTGAGAATGGCTGCGGCGGTTATTTTTTCTGTCCTTCAGATCATTGCTTATCCGGTATTCCTTTGTTGATTATTTTACGTTTTTAATGTATAATAACTATATAAGCAACTTAAAGAAAAACAGATAAAGGAGATAACAATGGAACTTAATCCTGTAAATGAAGCAACAACAGAACTGAAAAAAGAAATAAGGCGGGATTCTGCGATAAATGCCGTCCTTCTGTTTGCCTTCTGGGCAATATACTTCGGAATAGCAGCAGCACTTCCGCCGGTACTAAAGAAATTCATAGATCCGGCAGACAAAACACTTTTTCACAATGTAGAAACACTTCTTTTCTACATACTTCTCTACCCGATAGGCTTTTCGCTCATCCTTGTCATCAACAAGCTTCTGTACAAGGGTAAACGCGAAGTTAAAATATTTGAATGCTTCAGGAAACCTGTAACATCGCCGGGATGGACAGCAAAATGGATCTTCTTCACCATTGGTGCGACCTATGCAGCTGCTGTACTGTCAACGCTGCTGTTTGCACTCATAGAGACATTTTCAGGCGCAGACCTGTCAGAAGCAGATATGAGTTCAGACAATTCTGCTCTCAGCATCATAACCATTCTCATATCCGCACCGGTATTTGCACCGATATTCGAAGAATTATTCTTCCGCGGAACTCTGTACAGAAACGTAAGAAATCACGGTACGATAAGCATGATGCTGGTCTGCGGTATCACTTTCGGCATATGGCACGGAAACTATCCGCAGTTCCTGTTTGCATCGGCTATGGGCTTCTTCTCATGCTTCCTGTATGAAAAAACAAAATCAGTCATTCCTTCAATGATCGTTCATTTTATTATAAACTCGGTAGGATCGGTCATGTCCATTCTGGTAGGTATGGTAGGCCTGTCAACAACAGAAATGACAACTGCAGACTCTTACGACCTTCTCTTTGAACATCCACTCTTCTTCCTGCTTCTCTGCGCTATAGGACTGAGCGTTATAGCTTTCCTTTTACTCTGGTTCATATTTTTCGTTATAGAAATAGCATACCACAAAGAAAGCTTCGTTCTTGAAAAGAAAAATCCGGAAATATCTGAAGGTAAAAAATTCTGGATCTATCTCTCATCACCCCTCATGGCAATCGTAATGCTGGGTATGCTTGGATATACAATTTTCCGCGCTCTTGGAGGTAATATCTGATTACGCGACACAGCTTTATCTATATTATGAATTTTCAATATATTTTTCCGAAACACTGTTGACAAAATGGTGAAAATAAACTATAATAACAGTATAACAAGGAAGAGAAAACGGAGGAAATAGATATGGAGAAAATCAAGATCATCACTATTGGCAGAGAATATGCCAGCGGTGGAAGGACCGTCGGCAAACTGATCTCTGAAAAACTCGGAATTCCATTCTACAACAAGGAAATACTGCACATGGCAGCCGAAAAGCTGAATATGTCAGCTGAAGATGTTAAAAATGCTGACGAAACTGCAGCCAACAGCCTCCTGTACAGC
>JBGUVZ010000192.1:0-2353 GCA_045220685.1 Oscillospiraceae bacterium
CTGTATATGCCGAATACCGTCCACGGGCTCCAGAAAGGATCTTCTGTGAAAGAAAAACCGCAGAGACTGGCAAGTGCAAATGCAAGAACAGCATATTTCAGAAACTTCAGGTATTTATCTGCTTTTTCAGGAATTTTAACTTTGAATGGTATCAGCTTTCCGGCGGCATTGAACAGGTCCTGCATTGCGCCGAATGAGCAGATGAATCCGCAGAAAAAACGTCCCCAGACAAGTGTTATGATAAATGTCCCAAGTAACAGGATCAGTTTTCCGGAATTATCGGATAAAGTAAAACTGCCTTCTGCTATTGAGGTAATAAGTTCGCCTGCAGATGAGAAGATGGTGATAAACAGAGCAGGTACGGTAATAAAGGATATCAGCTGAATGACCGTTCTGACTATCTGTACGGGTGATATTTTTTTATTCATAGGATCACATCCTTATTTTTTCTCTTAGATTTTCGGTAACACAGAGCTTCCTGTCGCCTGTAATGAATACCGCTTCGATATTGCGGCGTTTCAGAAATTCCATGCTTTTCTCCGCTCCCATAATGAAAGCTGAAGTCGCAAATGCGTCAAGTTCTTCGGCATTGTCTCCAACCAGCGTAACACTGAGCAAGCCGGAATCTGATGGTCTGCCTGTCCGCGTATCAGCTATGTGATGGATGAACCTGTTGTTTATGATACGAAACTGCTCGTAAAGTCCGGATGATACGACTGCTTTTCCGTTTTCGGTTCTAATCGAAGCAGCGGAGTTTCCGTTAGCAGCAAACGGCTTTTGAATTCCGATGTTTCGCTGTTTTCCCATATTGATAACAGTTCCGCCGAAATTGATAACAGCATTTTCTATGCCATGATTGAGAAGAATATTCTTTACTTCATCTGCGGCATGCCCCTTTGCCACAGCACCGAGATCAAGCTGCTGTCCTTTGTTTTTCAGCATTACTGTGCACTTTCCATGATCGAGGATAATGTCATTGTAGTTTACAAGTTTTCGTGCTTCGATGAGCGTTTTTTCGTCCGGAAGCTGTCCGGACTTTATCGCATTTTTCCACAGCAGTGACAGCGGACGTGATGTTATATCGAACAGTCCGTCTGTCATTTCTGAGTACCTTACAGAATTCTTTATAATTCTGAACGTGTCAGCAGAAACAGTCACAGGAGCTATGCCGGCGCAGCTGTTTACTGCGGATATTTCGCTGTCGTGTGAATATGCCGACAGTTTTCGGTCAAGCCTTTGCACTCGTTCCTTTGCTTCTGACAGAACTTCATCTGCTTTTTCAAATACAGTTATGGTATTGACTGTACCCATTGCGAAGAATATCTTCTGAGTCTGAACTGTGCCGGTCATAGTATCACCTCGTACTTTTAGAATCTGCCGCCGCGGCCTCCGCCGTTCATTCCGCCGTTCATTCCTCCACGCATACCGCCGCCCATCATGCTCTGTGGTATTTCGGAAACTTCTTCTCCGTTGATTATGATCGTTCCGCCGTTGAACTCAGCTGTTCTGTCGTAGTCAAATGAGGACATCTGTGCTGTAACACTTATAGTGCCGCCGTTCACATAGATTGATCCGTTGGAGTCGATTGCATCTGTATCTCCCTGACCGACTTCAACAGTGATGTTTCCGCCATTGAAAACGATAGCCGTTTCATATGCGTCAGTACTTGCTGAAGCATTGATTCCGTCATCGCCCGCATAGATATTGATATTTCCGTCGTTGATAACTATGTATGTAGCTTCAATTCCTTCTGAGGATGTGATATCGAAGCTGCCTCCGTCTATCTGAAGAACAGCACATGCCTGTATACCGTCGCCGGCTCCGCTGATAGTGAATGTACCGCCTGAGATAGTGATGCTTCCCTCAGCTTCGTCATTCTCGCAGTGGAATCCGTCCTTGTTTGTATTGATGTTGAATGTTCCGTCGTAAACCAAGATAGTATCGTTGGCCTCGAATGAGTCCAGAGCTGATTTTACATTGTATGTACCTCCGGTTATCTTCATATCGTCCTTACAGGAGATACCGTTTCCGTAATAGGATGTGATGTTAAGTGTACCTGTGCCGTTGAGAACTATATCGTCCTTTGAATAGATAACTGCGTCGGTATTGTTTTCACCGTCAGATGCGAACTGTCCGCTGACTGTAAGGGTATTATCACTGTCTGTAGTTGTTATGAAAACTTTATCTGCCGAAAGTACATATATAGCAGGAGAGTTTTCATTTTCTATATCTACGCCGTCAAGCACAAGCTGTACTTTTGCGGAATCGTCTGCATTAACTTTTACAGTGCAGTTTTCAGCACTTCCGCTTATAATATACACGCCTTCATCGGTGATATCAATGGTCGTGTTAT
>JBGUVZ010000193.1:0-4841 GCA_045220685.1 Oscillospiraceae bacterium
CCGCCGGAGCGTGATACATCTATCTGCGTGTTCATGTAGACCCATATTGGCATGAAGCATGACATGAGTATTACCATGCTTCGTGAAATGCTTAATGCACTTTCGCTGAGTTTTCCGTATACTACCGGAATCATGAGCGTTGTGCCAAACCCGAAAAACGCCATGAAAACACCGAAAACAGCAGAGCCGGAAAGCAGCCAGGTTTTCTGACGGCGTGCTAGTTCAAGATCTCCGGCGCCAAGAGTTTTGCCGAGTATTACACCAGTTGCTGAATAGATTCCGCCGAATGCAACGAAGAACAGGTTAGCAATCGAGAAGCTGGATGCCATTCCTGAAACAACATCCGCACCGCCTTTGCCGTTGTAGACAGCAGTGGTGACGGTTTCTGAGAGGATCCATACCATTTCGCAGAAGAGCACAAGCGAGCCTTTCTTTAGGATCCTGCGGAACAGTGCGAAGTCCACGCGGAAGAATTCTGAAAGTTTAACTGCAAACTCTGGTTTCTGTGTTACGTATACCAGAGCGAATATAACAAACTCAAGGGATCGGGCGATGACTGTTGCAGTTGCAGCGCCGCGGACTCCGAGTTTCGGGAAACCGAGATTTCCGTATATGAGAAGCCAGTTGAAAAGTGTGTTTGTGGCAGTAGCCGCTATAGTTACTGCGAGCGGAATCTTTACTTTTCCAAGGTCACGGAGGGAACTTGCCGTGCATACTGAAAATGTCATAGGAAGTCCCGTGAAGAACATGATGTTCATGTATTTTACCGCTTCGTCAAGTATCAGGTCAGCCTCAGTGTTTCCGATGAGCATCAGTGACAGTACTTTTCGCGGAAAGACTATGCAGACTAATAAAAACGGGATGAAGGCCGCAAGCCCCATTATAAGCTTGAAGATGAATGCCTGTTTCATTCCGACTTTGTCCTTGGCTCCGAAGAACTGCGTCATGAAAATACCGCCGGCCATGCCTATAGCATTCAGATAGACCATGAACACAAACAGAACCTGTCCTGCGACATTTACACCGGACATGGATATGTCACCGAGTCCTGATACCATGAAGTTGTCGATAAGCGATACAAGATTCTGAATAAGCTGCTGGAGCATTATAGGAACGGCTATTTTAAGTGCGCTGCCGTAAAACACGCCTGAACCAAATAGTTTTCTTTTGTTCTGTTCCATTTTTTGTTTCCTCTTTCTTTTTCTTAAAACGCTGATCAGATAATCTCTCATTGCGAAGGCTGTGAATATGGCTTTTTTCGGGCTGATCAGTATTTTTCGTTTGTCGTGTAGCTATTTATGATAACACAGATAGGTAGTACTGTCAATAGGATTATTGAAAAATATTATGTTCAATAAAAAAATATGATTGACTGCAAAGTGAAAATGGTTTATAATTAGTGATATAAACAATCGGATCAGCTTAGATAAATTAAAAATTATAAAAATGCAACAACGGTTAGTACAGGGGGAAATTTATCAGATAAAGGTGATTCCGGAACAGGGGGAAAAGTTATGAAAGGGAAATACGCAGTATTATTAGCTGCAGCTTTATTAGGGATGACAGCGGTCTCATTTGCTGATTCGGCAGGTGTTTCAGTCGTTCAGACTGTTTCAGCATCATCCGGTGTAAATGTCGCTGTACACACGCCTGAAGAAATAGTCGAATATTATAATGCACATCCGTTTTCAACGAGCAAACAGGATGAGTATGCTTCGGAACCGTCACTTGAATCACCGTATTCAGCCGGTAAACTGAGTGACGGATCAGTTCAGAACGGACTCAATGCACTTAATTTTGTAAGGTATGTTGCCGGACTTGATGAAGTGAAAATAAAGGAAGAGTACTGCACTCTTACCCAGGCAGCTTCTCTTGTAAATGCCATGAACGGGGGAATATCTCATTTTCCTGAAAGACCGTCCGGACTGACAGATGCTCTTTATGATGCAGGATGTCAGGGTGCCGGTTCTTCGAATCTTGCAGATGGCTACAGTAACGTTGCTTCAAGCATTATTGAAGGGTATATGAGTGATAACTATTCTTCACTTATCCCGATAATGGGTCACAGAAGATGGTGTCTTAATCCGTCCATGCAGTACACGGGATTTGGTGAAGTAGGCAGATATGGTGCGATGTACGCCTTTGACAGCTTCAGCGGTAAGACCGATATTTCCGGTGTCTGCTGGCCTGCTCAGAACATGCCGGTGGAGCTGTGCCACGACGATTACATCTGGACTTATTCAAGAGGAAAGGAAGTAAACGGCGGCTCTGTAAAGGTGAAACTTACAAGAAAATCAGATTCGAAAATATGGAATCTGTATTCAGGTTCATCTGAGGGAGATTTTTATGTAAACAACGATGGCTACGGCCGCAAGGGATGCATAATCTTCCGTCCACGGAATGTTTCCTACAGTGCAGGTGATGTTTTTGAAGTAAATATCACGGGAGCAGATACAGAAATAAACTATACCGTTACGTTTTTTGATATGGACAGCGTTCAGTCTGAACCTGAGAAAACAGAACCTGAGGAGAAAGTGCCTGAGGAATCAGTTAAAGGTGATATCGACGGCAACGGTGTCGTAACAACCGGCGATCTGCTCATGATTAGGAAATATATAATCGACAATGACCGTTCGGTTTCAGCGGTTGCAGCAGACTTAAACGGTGACGGAGCAGTTGACGTGAAAGACTTCCTGGCAGTAAAGGCAGTTCTTATGCAGTGATAAGTGTTTTAAAACTTGACAATTTAAGATCAGTAAGTTATGATATAGATGTATTATAGAAAACGGGAGATGGTCACATGAATATTTGGCACGATATTGACGAAGAAAGAATCAAACCACGCGACTTTATTTCAGTAATTGAAATTTCAAAAGGATGCAACCAGAAATATGAACTCGACAAGAAAACCGGTATGCTTATGCTTGACCGAATTCTTTTTACGGCGACACATTATCCGATGAATTACGGATTTATTCCGAGAACCTTCGGTGATGACAAGGACCCTCTTGACGTTCTTCTCCTTTGTTCGGAAAGAATTGAACCGCTTACACTGGTAAGAAGTTTTCCTATCGGAGTAATGTACATGGAAGACGGTGGAATGGGCGATGAAAAGATCATTGCTATTCCGTTTGGAGATCCTACTTATTCAGGATACAAGGATGTCAATGAACTTCCGGAGCATATTTTCGGAGAACTTAAACATTTCTTCTCAGTTTACAAGCAGCTTGAAAACAAGAAGGTCACCGAAGTAAAGAACATCGGCGGACCTGAAGAAGCTGTGGCAGTTATAGAAAACGCAATGCACAATTACAAAGATAAATTCTGCGGCGGAGTTTACTGATAACTTTTCAACAATATCAATTAATAAAAAAAATACGGGACAGATGAGATTTTTCATCCGTCCCGTTTGTGTTTTATGAAAACGCTGATTTATTTCTTGCCTTTAAGGATTCCAAGAATACCGCGTCTTAAAAGTGAACCGCCGGTGGAGATAAGCTGTGATTCGATCTTTGCTTTTCTTCGGTCGGCCTTCTTTTTGTCAGCTTCCTTCTTCTTCTCAGCTTCACGTTCAGCCTTTTTCTGAGCGGCTTCAGCAGCTTTTTCCTGTTCCTTCTTCATTTTTTCAAGTTCAGCCTCAAGTGCTTCCTTTTCCTTGCGGAGAGCTTCAGCTTCTGCTTCAGCAGCGTTCTGCTTTTCGAGAACTTCATAAGCACTTTCATTGTCTACGTAGTTATCATACTTTCCTGCAACAGGTGAATCGGAAATGCAGCGTGAACGTGTGTTGTCGCTGCACGGACCCATAAGGCTTTCCGGACAGATAATTGCTGTTTTCTGAACTACCTGAGGTGAGCCGTCTTCGTCAAGGAATGAAGTAAGTGCATGACCTGTTCCGAGTTCAAGAATAGCGTCTTCTGTTTTGAAGTCAGGGTTTGTACGGAATGACTGTGCTGCTGCCTTGACTGCCTTCTGTTCAGCCGGAGTATATGCGCGGAGAGCGTGCTGAACACGATTTGAAAGCTGTGCAAGAACCTGATCCGGAATATCAGCAGGTGACTGTGTTACAAAGTAAATGCCGACACCTTTTGAACGGATGAGCTTTACTGTCTGTTCAATTGAATCAACAAGTGCTTTTGGTGTGTTCTTGAAGAGAATGTGAGCTTCGTCGAAGAACATAACGATCTTAGGCTTTTCACCGTCACCGGCTTCAGGGAGTACCTCAAACATTTCAGCCATCATCCAGAGAAGGAAGGTAGCGTAGATACGAGGTGAACGGATAACGTCAACGCAGTGGAGTATATTGATAATACCGCGTCCGTCGTTTGAGCATCTTATCCAGTCACGGATGTCAAGAGCAGGTTCACCGAAGAAATCATTTCCGCCTTCATTTTCAAGCGGAATGATCGCTCTTGTTATAGCACCGATACTCTGTGTAGCAATGTTGCCGTATGTTGATGTGTATTCAGTGCGGTGTTCTGAAACATAGTTAAGAACAGCACGCAGATCCTTAAGGTCGATTATTTTGAGCCCCTTGTCATCAGCTATCCTGAATACCGTCATGAGGACACCGGCCTGCACGTCTGAAAGTTCCATAAGCTGTGCAAGCAGGGAAGGACCAACGTCAGATACAGTTGCACGAACAGGATGGCCGCCCTTTGAGTAGATATCATAGAATACAGTCGGATAGGAACGGTAGTTGAAAATATCTCTTATTCCGAATTTGTCTATTCTTTTCTGCATTCCTTCATTGTCGGCACCCGGTTCAGCAAGACCGGAAACATCTCCCTTGATGTCGCAGAGAAGAACTGGCACGCCTGCTGCAGAGAATGATTCAGCCATTA
>JBGUVZ010000194.1:0-4515 GCA_045220685.1 Oscillospiraceae bacterium
AGTGCATAGTCTGAAGCCAGTGTGTCACCCGGTCCGGCAATGCCTGCGACCTTAATTTCCGGACACAGCTCCAGCGACTTTCTTACCGCTTCAAGTGCTTCTTCCGGCGAGATCACCGTCGAGGCAACTCCCGGACGCTTTTCGTAGTCGTTGATGCGTCTGTCACAGAAACGGCATTCTATGTTACATCCCGGACAGACCGGAAGATGTATTCTTCCTGTGGTTCCTTTCTTCCCCCTTGCGTAGCAGGGGTGCTTGTCGGTCAGCTCTTCGTAGGAGATCGCCATGCGTCCACCTCCCACAGTCTGTCTTTTAATATTTTTTCGATAAGCGGCTCGATAAGAAACGGAGATTCATAAACCGTGAATCCGCGGCTTTCCATCTGTGATGAAGCTCCTTCACCTATCTTTGCCACCAGTATTGCCTGAACGTCCTTCAGTACATCTGCCACCCTGTCAAATGAAGATTCGCGGTGGAACTGTCCTTCGCATACACGCTCTGAACTGCGTGTATCAACATAATTACAGGTGTTGTTTTCTGTATCAAGGTCAACTATGTGAAAATGATCAGCGTGACCGAAATGCTGATTCACGACCTTGCCGTCCGATGAGGCAATTGCTAACCTGTATGTCATTATATCGCTCCTTTGTAACTGGTATGCTCTGATTATACACTAAACCTATAGGTCTTGTCCAATACACGTTTCCGAGATAGTGTTCTAAAAAAAGCCGATACCCTCAGATATACTATTATATTGTTTTTACAGGTCATTACCCCGGACAGGCAGAATGAGCATCTCAGAAAATCCTATAATGGTTAATACTAATTTGGTATTGGACAAACAGAAAACGAGCGGTTAAAATAATAAACATGATCCGGATCAAAAAAATAAAAAGGAACTGATAAAATTGAAAATAATAAGAAAAATATTCTCCGGTGCACTTGCACTGACAGTCGCTCTGACAGCGTTCACCGGTTGTTCTTCATCTTCAG
The DNA here is from genome assembly GCA_045220685.1 of Oscillospiraceae bacterium. GTDB lineage: Bacteria > Bacillota > Clostridia > Oscillospirales > Ruminococcaceae > HUN007. The sequence goes on from JBGUVZ010000194.1 coordinate 994, forward strand.
GAAATGCAGCAGAGCAGAAAGCGGAAAAGAAAAAGTTCAACCTGGGACATCTTAATTCCACAGCACACCTTCTCGGATTCGTAGCCAAGGAAGAAGGCTTCTTCGATGAAGAGGGACTCGACGTAACACTTACACAGCTGACCAGCTCAACGGAACTGGTAAACAGCCTTGAATCAGACAAGCTCGACGCCATACTGCTCGGCGCATTCGGAGGAATGGCATTCCAGAGCAGCGGCCACGACATCACATACTTCGGCGGTGCCATGACAAACGGTCACGGCTACATCATCAAGCCGGAATCGGCAAAGGGCTTTGAACGTGATGACATCAACATGCTCAAGGGCAAAAACGTTGCCGTTACAAAGAACTCCACGGACGATCTTGAACTTCAGATACTTCTGAAAGACAAAGGCATCGAGATTGGTGAAGGTCCTGACAAGGTAAACATCATCTACTTCGATTCACAGAAAGACTCATACGCAGCACTTCTCAACGACAACATCGACGCAACACACGTTTACTCACCGTACGCATCTCTCGGACAGCGTCAGGGATATTCACTGGTCTACTACGACGTTGACTTTGACATCTTCGAAAACATTCCGTGCTGCCGTCAGACTGCAAAAACGGAAGATCTGAAAAACGACAAGGACACTTATGTATCATTTGAAAGAGCAATGATCAAGGCATACAAGTTCTATCAGGAAAACGAAGACAAGACTATTCAGGATGTAAAGAAGTACATCAACATCGAAGAAGATGACATAAAGGTAGAAGTTTACGGCGGATTCAGTTCATCCAATCCTGACCCGGACCGCCTTGCAACAATTAACGTAAAGGACCGCGCAGTAGATGTCGGCATTTACAAGGATTTTGACATAGAATCACACATCAACACTGAAATATACGAAGAAGCACTTAACAGCATTCTGAAGGAAAGCCCTGATGATACTGTTTACAAATCACTTAAGGATCATTTTGATAAGTACCAGTAAAAATATATCTCACCAGAAAACAGGTGCCCGTTTTTTTAGAAACGGTACGCCTGTTTTTTTATATTCTCAGGTACTCAGTTTTCTCTATACCCCTTTCTAATAATTCAATATTGGACAAACTGAGACTAATACTATAAAATATATAAGTGTTATAGGATTAATCAATATGAAAGGAAAATCATTATGGCTACCAAAAGAATCAACCTTGATCTCCCTTCGGTGGAAAACCGAGAGCTGAGACTTGGTACTATCATTTCATGGAACGGCACAACAGGTGACCTTCTGAAAGAATCAGACTACGAAGGAAGAAGTGAAAAGAACGCCGGCAAAGGCGGCTGCTGCGGCAGAAAAGGCGAAGGATGCAAACTCTGTGAACTGAATCTTCCGTTTACACAGCAGACAATGTGCTGCCACGCTATTATAGAGACACAGGTATCAAACATTACGGACTGCGTGCTTGTCGAACACTCCCCTATCGGATGTTCAGCGCGTCTTCCGAGAATAAACATCACCTACAACCAGACTCTCGCTAGACGCGGCAAGGCACCTCAGACCATAAGGGTACTGAGCACAAACCTCAAGGAAAACGACATGGTTTTCGGTGCAACGGCAAAGCTTAAGAAGACAATACGTGAAGCTTATGAGCGTTATTCGCCGAAGGCCATTTTCGTTGCACTTGCCTGTACTACTGCCATTATCGGTGAAGACATCGTAAGCACATCTGCTGAACTTCAGGATGAACTCGGAATACCGGTTATCCCGCTTGAATGTGAAGGTTTCCGCAGCAAGCACTGGAGCACAGGTTTTGATATTGCACAGCATGCAGTTTTAAGAAGCATTGTAAAGAAGAAGCCGAAGAAAAAGCAGAAAGATCTTATCAACATTTTCGCTCTCTACGGTTCAGACTATTTCACACCACTCTTAAAACCGCTTGGGCTCAGAGTCAACTACATAATCGACGGTGCTGACTACGACGAGATCGCACAGAGTTCAGAGGCGGCAGCAACAACTACCTTCTGCCACACTCTCGGATCCTATTTTGCAACCGTACTTGAAGAAAAATTCGGTGTTCCGCAGATACATGCACCAATGCCTTACGGTTTCAAAGGCACGGACGAATGGCTCAGAGCAGTTGCAAGAGTTACCGGCAAGGAAGATATTATCGAAGATTACATTAAAAGCGAACACGAAAGAGTTCTTCCGAAAATCAATGAACTCCGTGAAAAGCTTAAAGGCCTTAAAGGATATGTTGCCACAGGTTCAGCTTACGCCCATGCTGTTATCTCAGTTCTTAGAGAGCTCGGCATCCAGATAGACGGCTCACTTGTTTTCCACCACGATCCTGTTTACGACAGCGGGGATCCGAACGAAAACTCACTTAAGCACATCAACGACACATACGGCGAGATCCCTGACTACACTGTAAGCAAAACTCAGCAGTTCCAGCTTTTCGGACTTTTAAAGCGTGTACAGCCTGACTTCATAGTTATCAGACACAACGCCATCGCACCGGTGGCAATAAGAATGGGAATACCGTCACTTCCTGTGGGCGACGAACACATGACAGTCGGCTACGACGGAATGATAAGACTCGGCGAAGCGATCCTTGAAATTCTTTCAAGAAAGAAATTCGGTAAGGCGCTTAAGGAACATGTCAAGCTTCCTTATACTGACTGGTGGCTTTCACAGGATGATCCGTTCATAATCGCAAAACATCCTGAGATAATCGATGAAGCACCGGACAAATTCACGACAAAAAAGAAAAAACGGAGTGTTAAGAAAAATGGCTGAAAATAAAAAGAAGAAATCATCAAGTATAACCCATGCAAGATACGGCTGTGCCATCGGTGCAGTAAATACAGTTAATGCAATAAAACATGCAATCCCGATAGCAAACTGCGGACCGGGATGTGCAGACAAACAGTTTATCACCCTTTCATTCAGCAACGGATTTCAGGGTGCTGACTATGCCGGCGGCGGTGCGGTACCAAGCGTAAACACCGGTGAAAATGAAATAGTATTCGGCGGAAGCAAAAAGCTTGACTCCACACTGAAGTCAGCATTTAAAATAATGGACGGCGATCTTTTCGTGGTACTCACAGGATGTGCACCGTCACTTATCGGTGATGATGTCGGTGCCATAGTCAGAAAATACAGAAACGAAGGTTATCCTGTCGTATTTGCAGATGCTGCCGGATTCAGAGGCAACAATCTTATCGGTCACGAATCAGTGGTAAATGCAATTATCGAACAGTATGTCGGTGATGTAAAAACTGAAAAGACAAAGGGACTTGTAAATCTGTGGGCTGATATTCCGTACTTCGACACCAACTGGAAGGGAAACTACAGCGAACTTAAAAGAATACTCGAAGGTGCCGGCTTAAAGGTCAACATTCTTTTCGGAACAGAATCAGAAGGCGTAAAGAGCTGGAAGAAGATCCCGAAGGCACAGTTCAATCTGGTGGTATCACCGTGGGTGGGACTCAGCACTGCCGAACTTCTCGAAGAAAAATACGGTCAGCCTTAT
>JBGUVZ010000195.1:0-9651 GCA_045220685.1 Oscillospiraceae bacterium
ATATGATATAATTAAAACGTATATTTTAATATGATGTTTTACGTTTAAAAAGGGTGATAATTACTAATGAACAAAAGGGCGATGACAGCTTTTTCGTCAGCTATTATGCTTGCATTTTCGCTGATGCTAACATCATGCAGCGGTTCTGCGTCAGTTGCTGATGAGAATTCGGAGACGGCAGAAACTGAAGCAGTGACTGAGGCGGTTACCGAAGCAGTGACGGAAGTTCCTTCCGTTTTTGTTGAGGTGCAGAACTCCGACATACACAGGGGAGATCTTATCCTTATAAACAGGGATTACGAATACGGTGACGGATCAAATCCGAACATTGTAAACATTTATGAAAACAAATCAGATTCATATAAAGTAGACGGTTCTTACATGCAGCTCGACAAGACCATGATAGATGCTATCAACTCCATGCTAGATGACTTTTCGGCAAAGACAGGCATTACCAATGTACTCTGCAACAGCGGATACCGTACCTACGACGAACAGAAGCAGATGTACGATGAAGACCTTGAAAATACAGGACTTCTGGAATCAGCTCTTGTTGCACCTCCGGGACACAGTGAGCATCATTCCGGTCTTGCGATGGACTTTGCCATTGACGACGGATATGAATATCCTGCTCTCAAGAACGAAGGCGAGTACAGCTGGATCTACGCTAATGCTGCAAAGTACGGACTAATTCTCCGCTATACCGAGCAGAACAAGCACATCACAAAGTATCAGGCTGAATCATGGCATTTCCGTTATGTAGGACCAGTTCATGCTTCAATGATCTACAGAATGGGCGTTGCACTCGAACAGTACGAGGGCTTCATCAAGGATTTCCAGTATGACAACCCTCTTGAATACAAATATTCTGACACGGAATTCTACAGGATCTATTACGTTCCGATGGATATGACTTCGGAAAAGACAAGCCTTCCTATCCCTTATGAATGCCTGAACAACAATGGTGCAGAATGGCCTTATACCGTATCAGGCAACAATTCCGACGGATTTATCGTTACAGTAAAAATACCTGAACTTTCACCTGACTACGACGATACATTCCTCTACATGTTCGGCGCTTCGGCTGACCCGGTAATGGCATCTGATGACTTCTCTTCAGATGATATTTCCTCATCAGGTGATGAAATAACAGGCGGACTTGCCGGCGAAGACGATCAGGATGAGAATGAGGGAGAAGAAAACGAAGCCGGAGAAAACGAGGAAGTCGGCTGGTAACAGGGGTGAAATAATTTTATGATATTACAGGATTTTTATGACGGGAAAGCCTTCGACGCATATGAGTTTTTCGGAGCACATCCTGAGAACGGAAAGACAGTTTTCAGAACCTATGCACCGGCGGCATCATCTGTAAAAGTGATCGGCAGCTTCAATGGCTGGAAGGGCAGTGAAATGAAGCAGGAAGGACGAAGCGGAGTATTCACCTTCGTTTCGGATGATGCCCGCGTCGGAGATTTATATAAATTTCAGATAACTTCACGGAACGGTAACACCGTGGATCACTGCGATCCCTACGGGTTCGGCATGGAACTGCGTCCGAACAGTGCTTCCGTTGTTACTGACCTTAACGGATTTGAATGGCACGACAGAGAATGGATGGAGAAACGTACACGGAATTTTAATTCTCCTCTTAGCATCTACGAGGTGCATCTTGGTTCGTGGCGTACAAATCCTGAAGATGAAAACGGATGGTTTACCTACTCTGAGATAGCCGACAGGCTTATAAAGTATGTTAAGGAGAACCATTTTACGCATATCGAGTTCATGCCGCTTTCCGAGCATCCGGCGGATGAATCCTGGGGATACCAGAATACCGGATTCTTCAGCCCGACTTCACGCTACGGCACGGCAAAGGAACTTATGGAACTTGTGGATAAGTGCCATGCAAACGGCATCGGAGTTATCATCGACTTTGTTCCGGTGCATTTTGCCATAGACAGCTACGGACTCGGACACTACGACGGTTCGGACCTTTACAACCTGCCGGATAACGATGTCGGAAACAGCGAGTGGGGAACCATGAACTTCAATCATTCCCGCAGGGAAGTGGCTTGTTTCCTTCAGTCCTGTGCGAACTACTGGCTTAAGGAATACCATTTTGACGGAATAAGAATGGATGCCATCAGCCGTGCAATCTACTGGAACGGTGATCCGAACAGAGGTGTGAACCAGAACGCAGTACACTTCATTTCGACCATGAATTCCGGACTTCATGCACTTCATCCGACGGCTATGCTCATTGCCGAGGACAGCACCGCCTTTCTTAAGGTGACTGCCGCTGCCGAATACGGCGGACTCGGCTTTGACTACAAATGGGATCTGGGCTGGATGAACGACACGCTCGAATACTTTAAAGTTCCGCCACAGTACAGACCGGATCACTACTACGAGCTGATATTCTCGATGGAATATTTCTTCAGCGAACATTTCATACTTCCGTTTTCACATGACGAGGTAGTCCACGGAAAGGCTACCATCTCGCAGAAGATGTGGGGCGACTACGATAAAAAGTTCCCGCAGGTAAGGGCACTGTACATGTACATGTTCGCTCATCCGGGAAAGAAACTCAACTTCATGGGCAACGAGATCGCACAGTTCCGTGAGTGGGATGAGAAGAGGGAACAGGACTGGGATATTCTTAAGTATCCGCTTCACGACAGTTTCCACAGATATTTTGCGGAACTTAACAGGATCTATACAACTTACGAAGCGATGTACAAAGATGAACTCAACGACCACAATTTCAAGTGGCTTGAGTCATTTGCGAAGGATAAGTCAGTATATGTTTTCGAGACCGGAATGGGAAAGCAAAAGATCATCTCGGCTTTCAACTTTTCTGACGAAGGCCGTGGAAAAGTTTCGTTTGACGCTTCCGGAAAACGAAAGATCACTGAACTTATAAGCAGTGACTATGATATCTACAGCGGAAGTACGCATAAGGGCGATGACAGCGTTGATGTCTGCTATAACGAAGCGGAGAACTATTCACGTATCACTGTACATCTTCCTCCGTTTACCGGTGTGATGTATCTTTCCGAAGAGCTATAGTAAAAAACTTAAACAGGGAAACGGGGTATTTCCCGCAGTTTTCTGTTTGATATAAAGGAAATACTGATATTATCAGTGTTTCCGCAGAAAAGATTATAAAGGGGTTATGCATTTTGAAAAATCTTATTTCAAACATAAAGGATTCACTTCAGCCGATCGACGAGATAAACGGCTTTAAAGTAAGACCTGGATTCTATCTTATCAACGGTGCAACAGCTATCCGTAACGGTGTTAATTTCACCATCCATTCGTTCAGTGCAACATACTGCGAGCTTCTTCTTTTCAGGAAGGACGAGTCCGAACCGTATGCGGTTCTTCCGTTCCCTGAGACATACAGAATAGGCAATACATTTTCAATGATCGTCTTTGACATCAACATTGAGGAACTTGAGTATGTTTACCGTATGGACGGTCCGTATGACAAGAAGAAGGGCCTTATCTTCAATAAGCAGCACTATCTTCTCGACCCGTATGCACGAGCTGTTACAGGTCAGGCTGAATGGGGCGTCAAGAGAAAACAGAAGAAAAACATGTACCGTGCACGAGTAGTTGACGATACATTTGACTGGGGTGCAAGCCGTCAGCCGCATCTTCGTTTCCGTGACCTTATCATCTACGAGCTTCACGTAAGAGGATTTACATACGACAAGTCATCAGGTGTAAGGGAAAAGCGCCGCGGAACATTTGCCGGTGTCAAGGAAAAGATCCCGTACATCAAGAAACTCGGTATAAATGCCGTTGAGCTCATGCCTATCTTTGAATTCGACGAGATGGAAGATGTGCGTGTAGTTGACGACGTTACACTTTACAATTACTGGGGTTACAATACAGTAGGGTTCTTTGCTCCGAATACCGGTTATACATCTGAACGTGAACACAATCATGAAGGCCGTGAGCTTAAGACACTTATCAAGGAACTTCATGAAAACGGAATAGAAGTTATCCTCGACGTTGTATTCAATCATACTGCCGAGGGTGATGAGCGCGGCCCTGTATTCTCATTCAAGGGTATAGACAACAACATTTACTACCTGCTCACTCCGGACGGACATTACTACAACTTCAGCGGATGCGGAAACTCACTCAACTGTAACCATCCTATCGTTCATCAGTTCATTCTTGACTGCCTGAGACACTGGGTTATCGACTACCGTGTTGACGGTTTCCGTTTCGATCTTGCAGCCATCATGGGACGTAATGAGGACGGTTCACCGATGAAGAACCCACCTATACTCGAAGCACTTGCCTTCGACCCTATTCTCGGTAAGGTAAAGCTTATCGCCGAAGCCTGGGATGCAGGCGGACTCTATCAGGTCGGCAGCTTCCCTGCATGGAAGAGATGGGCTGAATGGAACGGCAAGTACCGTGATGATCTCCGCTGCTTCCTCAAGGGTGACGGTGGAATGGCAAAGAACGCTGTTACAAGAATCACCGGATCACGCGATCTTTACAATCCTGATCACCGCGGAAACAATGCGTCAGTAAACTTCATCACATGTCATGACGGATTTACTCTTTACGATCTTTACGCATACAACGAAAAGCATAACGAAAAGAACGGCTGGAACAACACCGACGGTGACAACTGCAACAACAGCTGGAACTGCGGTATTGAAGGCGAGACCGATGATCCGACCGTACTTGCTCTCAGAAAACGTCTGAGAAAGAATGCTTTTGCCACACTCATGTGCAGCCGAGGTGCAGCGATGTTCCTTGCGGGTGATGAATTCTGCAACACACAGTTCGGCAACAACAATGCCTACTGTCAGGACAATATCACATCATGGCTCGACTGGACAAGACTTGAACAGTACAAGGACATGTTCGACTTCTGCCGTTTCATGATCTCCTTCAGAATGGCGCACAATGTTATCAGAAGAAAGACCAAGCAGGCTACCTGCGGATATCCGGATATAAGCGTTCACAACGGATCTCCTTGGAACGAGAATTTCTCGAACGATACACGTCTTATCGGTATCATGTACTCCGGACGTACAACAGATGACACCGAGGATGACATGATCCTTATTCTCATCAATACATTCTGGGAAAATCTCCGCATGGAACTTCCTAATCTTCCGGGCGGATTCACCTGGAACATTGCTATGGATACATGGTTTGACCACGAGGAAGGCGTTGACTACAATACACTCACTGAACGCCACGGCAACAGCCTTGTTGTAAAGCCAAGATCAGTGATCATTCTCAATTCTGTACGCAATGACATTTCACAGCACATGAACGGACAGTGATGTGTTGTTCGGTAACATGCTAAAAGTGAAGTAACGGAAGTCCTGTTTCAGGAATAAAAATCTATTATAAAAACGTATCAGCATATCCTCACACGTATTTACGTGAGCAGGATATGCTGATTTTTGTTGTATTATTTACTTTTTAAAAGCCACGTTTTTAATCCGGAATATAAACGGTAAACTCCATTTCACCGGAATCTTCGAGCCTTCTTGCTGCAATGGTGCCGCCAAGTGCGGAGGCAATCGTTCTTGCAGTAAACAGTCCGATTCCGCTTCCTTCGACGTCATGTGAATTGGAACCGCGGCGGAAGCTGTCGAAGATAAACAGCAGTTCTTCTTCCGGAAGCAGTTCGCCTTTGTTGCGGACTGAAATGCATACACCGTCTGAATCGGATTCGATGCCGACCTTTATTCCTTCGCCGTTTCCGTACTTTACGGCGTTTTCAATAAGCTGTGAAACAATGCGGACAAGGCCGTAAAGGTCGCTGTTCATTATATGTTCGGAGGGGCACTCCACAGCAAACGGAATATGGCTTATGGACATACGTTCCGAGTATTCGTCTGAAATGATCTTCGCCATTTTGGAAATGTAGAAGGACGTTATCTCCGGTGTGTAGCTGCTTGCGGCAGATGCAGATGTTTCGATGAGTTCCTTTACCAGTGACTGTATCTTTTCTGCATTCCGGTCGATCTTTTCGGCAAGTGCGGCATTGTCGCTGCCGTTTTCGGAGTAGAGGCCGGTTTTTATTGCCTCGGCATAGAGCCGGATGTTTGTGACCGGAGTTTTGACACCGTGGGCAACGGATGCGAGAAGAGTGCGTCTCTGTCCTTCAAGTCTTTCCGAGCGGCTGCGTTCATTTATAAGCACGTCACGGAGCATGTTCATACTCCAGATGAATTTACCGAAACGGCGGTTACGTGTTTCCGGCAGCTTGTCGGTGTCCGGCATCTTTGCGATACGCTCAGGATATTCCGAAAGTCTCACGAAAGGTTTGAGAATGTTTATGTAGATAAATATCAGAAACACCGAAGCAGCGAGCCAGCAGAAGGCAAGTACAGAGAGAACGAGCAGATCGGATATATGCTTTAGCGGATCGGAATAGGTATAAACTGCAAAACCGATTATCTCATCGTCCTTGTGTACCGGACAGATCATATTTCCGCCGCCGCCGGATGCCGAGAAAACACTTCCGTCGTTATTCTTTCCGGAAAGAAATCTTATTTCGTCAGGCATCTGTCCTTCGCGCAGACTCGACAGTTCTGTGACAGATTCTTCAGGATCTTTTCCTTCTGATATTTCATTTTCAAGAATGCTGTTAAGACGGTTGACGGTCACGGAGCGTGCATTTATTCGTGAAAGCGTAAGACCGGGAACAGCGAAAAGCCACAGCAGAGCCAGTGCAAGGAACAGCAGGGTAACTGCAGCCTGTGAAATGACAAGACGTTTCATCAGTCACCTCCGAAGCGGTAGCCGAGCTTGTAGACTGTTTTTATCAGCTCAGGATGTGCAATGTCCGCTTCCAGCTTTTCACGCAGCCAGCGGATGTGTACGCTGACGGTTGACGGTTCGGTAAAGCAGTCATGTCCCCAGACTTCATTGAAAATGGCATCCTTGGTCATGGCCTCGCCCTCGTGTTCCATAAGGCATTTGAGCAGGGAAAATTCCTTTATGTTGAGTCGGATCTCGTTTCCGTTCTTTGTTACATTTCTTGAAACCGGATCAAGTGTGATGCCGTGGGAGGAAAGGAGAGAGGATTCATTCTGTTCACCGTTTCGTTTGAGCATCGCCTTTATCTTGGCGGTCAGTACAGCTGCGGAAAACGGTTTTCCTATGTAGTCATCCGCACCGGTCTCAAAGCCGGTCAGCATGCTTTGTTCGTCATCTCTGGCACTCATCATAAGTACAGGTGTGTTTCCTTTTGAACGGATATATGAACAGGTCTCAAAACCGTTTTTGCCCGGAAGCATAACGTCCAGCAGAACGAGTCTGAATTCTTCATTTTCGAGGAGCTTTATTCCGCTTTCCGCATCGGGGCAGAGACTTACCGAGAATTTTTCTTTTACAAGGAAATCCTTTATAAGCGTTCCGAGTTCCGGATCGTCTTCTATCATTAGTATATCGATCAGATTAATCACCGCCTTCAGCCCATTATATCATAATTCGTGGGCTCAAATCAATAGCGACACCGCCTTTTTGCGATGCCGCCATTTTGTTTGTCTCTTTTGTTCTATCTGTATTTATTCAGCTCCGGCTGCGCCGGAGTGAGGATGGGAAAGCGGGGCTTCGCCCCGAACCCCGTGCTGATTAAAATCAGCACACCCTTATCTCTTTATCTCTGCAATTTTTATATATTCAGGTATGCCGGCTTCGTCGTCGGGACGGTAGAATGATACATCGACTTCGCCAGTGGAGTAGTCGAGTGTAAGAACGTGGAATGCATCGGCATCTGCACCTTCGACATCAAGATTTCTGTCGTAGCATTCCTTCGTTTCGGAAGCAAGACGGGAACGGAAGGAGCCGGGAGTGAATTTTTCATCACCGTCAAACCATTCCGTCATCTTTCTCCACCTGATAAGATTACGGCTGGCGAAAGCGCTTCTGTCGGGACTGCCTTCTGCGACATAGCAGTTCACCACGAAGAATGCGCCATCCGGAACACTGTCGTAGTCGGGACGAAGGGGAGTATCCTTGGTACGGATCCTTGCTTTTCCGACGATCTCGTTTGCACTGTTTTCAACGCAGAAAGCATCGTTTTCGTCGGTGACATAAATGTTGTGGCAGAATGTGAATTTATCACTTCCGGCTAACATATATTCAGCAGCTTCACGGGCTGTGGCTGAGTTTTCGAGAGCGTGACGCAGTGCAAATGTGTAGCATGTCTTTCCTTCATAAGTGTATTCACATTCATTTGTTCCGCCCACATCGAGTATTCCGGCAAGAACGCCTTTGTCGCTGAACCCTGTTATGGCATCCATAAGTCCCAGTGCTGAAACTGTGGTTATTGATTTGTCTCCGTTTTTATATCTCATAACCGTCTGAATATCGCAGAGCTGGTCCGAGCTTCCCGTCAGCCATTCAAGTATTCGTGCTGAAATACGCTTTCCGGAAACTGTACGGCTTCCGTCGAGTGATACTGCACTGCAGGATGTGCCGCGAAGCGCATCCGGTACCATCTGAAGGGTGAGGGCTTCCTCGTAGGATATGATGCCGTCTTTTTCAAAACCGTGAACTCCGCCGCTTATTCTTTCGGCAAATCCTTCGGTTTCAAGGCGGTATTCCTCTTCAAGCGAATCCTTAAGAGCGGTAACACGCTTTTCAAGCGACCTGAAACTTTCATCGTTCACTTCACTGAACGCCATGGTGATGTTTTCAAAAAGATAAGGTTCAAAGCTTTCGGCGAAGTCAGGCGCTGTTTTCAGTATTGCTTCCGCATAGGCTGCGCCGGCCTTGTAGTGATCACCTTTTTCAAGGTCAAGTGTGACAGCGTAGTAGTGTTCCTTCTTTTCGATGACGCAGAGTCCGTCGTCTGATGAGTATGTCGAAAGGGTAGGTTCTTCCGGACACACATCATCAAGTTCAAGTGTCCGTGTGTATTCCTCCACCGGAGTCAGTGTGCTTCCGCCCTGATCGGGAATGACAAATCCTTCGTATGTCGCCTTTGCCGTGCAGGATGTAAGAAGGAGAACTGAAGCGATGCCGGCAAGGCAGTTTTTTATTCTTTTCATATCGTTTCTCCTTTACCATCCCTGTTCTGCAAGCCATGTATTGAGCACCTTTTCGCGGGACGGTATCTCGCTTTCATCGTTTATCTTTCCAAGGCTTATCTCGCCGCGTATGCCGCCGTCGATAAGATAGATGACACGTTCGCTCTGAGCGGCGACTTTTACGCTGTGGGTTACCATAAGGATACCGGTACCTTCACGGTTGGCATTTACCAGTTCACGCATGACACCGGAAGCTGCACTGGAATTCAGAGCACCTGTCGGCTCGTCGGCGAATATGATCTTCGGTGAGTTTATAAGGGCACGGCACAGGCAGGCACGCTGCAGTTCACCGCCGGATACTTCCGTTATCTCGTGCTCCGCAGTCTCGGCTATTCCCAGATTTCTCATAAGCTTTATGGCGCGTTCGTTTATACTTTTTCTGTTTCCACCGGCCTGATATCCCGGAAGGACGATGTTATCGAGAATGCACAGCTTTTTCATCATGTACATCTGCTGAAAGATAAATCCCATTTCCGTAAGGCGAAGGTGCATTATCTCTTTTTTATTAAGCTTTGAAAGATCCTTTCCGTTAAAAATAACTTCACCTGCAGTGGCATTGTCCATGCCG
>JBGUVZ010000196.1:0-4419 GCA_045220685.1 Oscillospiraceae bacterium
TTTTCAGCAGCATCAATTTCTATTCCGATAGTCATTCCGTAGTAGTGACCAAGAGGAAAAAATGAATTGCCGTTATTGTGTGAACTGTCGTCAATACGCATATCACCGGCTGAAAGATAGCAGCATGCTTCATTGCCTTTTGAAGTTTCTATACGTCCTTCACGGCAGTGATCTATGCAGAGAATATTTTTTTCATGAAAGTTTGACTTGCATTCTTTCATATGAAAATTATTGTAGACTATGTATACTCCGTCAAATACAGGATACATAGTCATAGTTCCTTCGCCGGTTTCGTTGGTTATTCTCATTATACGGCAGTCACTTGTCTGACCGACATCAGTGACATTTTCCCCGAGATCAATGTAATTCATCTGATTATCCAAATTAAATTCCTCCGTCCGGATTTGAGTAAGCATAGGCTAACTCACGAACACAGTTTTATTCCGCCTTATTGATTATAATATAGCTTTAACACAAAATCAAGTACCAAACGGATAACAGTAATCCAATCAGTAACCGGATTTTTTCGTATGAAAGTATAGGCTTCTCTATTGTTTATTCACTGTAATTCGCAAACGATACGGGGCTTACTGATTGATGAACAGCTACCAGGTATTAAAAATTGTTGAAATGTCTGAATTGAAATTGTAAATCGAACAGAAAAATGTAAAAAATCGAGATTGCAAAAATTGCGTCTTGACAAACCAGATTTGTATGGTATAAAATAATAATCGCGAGTTAGCAAAGACTAACCTGACATTCGATATCTTTTTTATTCTGCCATAATATAATGAAAGGTATTGAACGGATCAGTTACGTTCAGGAAAAAAACAATGTTTGTAGAAGTTAAAAAACTCAAAAAGGATTATGGTGTAGGGGACAGTGTTGTTCATGTTCTTAAGGGAGTGGACTTCGAACTCGAAAAAGGGGAAATTTGTACGGTTCTGGGACCATCAGGTGCCGGAAAATCCACACTTCTCAATCTTATAGGCGGTATTGATACTATCACATCCGGCTCTATTACTATTGAGGGAAATGAGATCGAACTTGACAAAGGTGATAACCTGCTTGACTACAGACGTGATTATCTCGGATTTGTTTTTCAGTTCTATAATCTTATTCCTGACCTTACAGTAAAAGAAAATATTGAAGTATGCGGATTTCTCGGTAAAAGAAATCTTGATATAAACAAGCTTCTTGATGATCTCGGACTTAAAGAACATCAGAATAAATTTCCGCGTCAGCTTTCAGGGGGCCAGCAGCAGAGAACATCTATCGGCCGTGCGCTGATAAAGACTCCTTCACTTCTTCTCTGCGATGAACCAACCGGAGCACTTGACTATGATACGTCAAAGGAAATTCTTGAACTGCTCGAAAGAGTAAATCATGAATACAAAACGACCATTGTTATTGTTACGCATAACGAAGCAATAAGTCATATGTCTGACAGGGTAATTCTTCTTAAAGACGGTAAAGTGACGAAAAACTTTATTAATGACAAAAAGGTACCTGCAAAGGACCTTACCTGGTAAGAAGAATCACAGTAATTGAACAGAGGTTGACTTATGAACAGAGTTTTAAGAAAAAGACTTCCAAGATTTTTTATCAGAAACTTCGGAAGCTATTTTGGAATGGCACTTTTTATCGTCCTGCTCGTATGCTTTTGCGTAGCCTACATGGTTTCTTACAGAAGCACGCTTGCTTCGTATGACAGTATGGTCGATACCAACAGACTTGAAAACGGTGAATTTACACTGTTTATGAAGGCGGATTATGATGAGCTTTGTGATGAGCTGAAAAGTGATATCAAAATAGAGGAACAATTCTATACAGATATCGAATTCGAAACTAAAAAATCCTCAAAAGATGATGAAAAAGATGATGAAGACGACGATGAAGATGATACAGTAACAATAAGACTTTTCAGACCTCGAAAAGACATTAACAGGGAGATCGTTTTCGAAGGCAGTCTTCCTGAAGCTGAAGATGAGATCGCATTTGACAAACTTTTTGCAGAAGCAAATGACATTCAGCTTAATGACCGGATAAGGATCAACGGTAAAAGAATGTGGGTTACTGGAATCATCGGTTTGCCTGATTATGTTGTATCACTTAAAAACACCGGTGATCTTCTTGCCGACAGAAACACATTTGGTGTAGCTGTGGTAAATGATGATTACATGGACAAGATCGATGAAAAGGATCTTGTGTGGAATTATTCGTACTGGTACAGAAATGTCTACGAGGACGATGAACTGAACGAAAGAAACAAAACTCTTATCGAAGATCTCAGTGAAGATCATATTATCAGCAGTTTCTGTCCTATCGAAGACAACACTCGTGTAAACGGTGTTACTTCAAAGGTTGAAACAAACCTTCAGTCTTCAATGTATTTCATAATTCTCGGCATGATAATTGTAGCGTTCCTTTTTGCAATAGTATCAATTCATACGTTCGAAGAGGAGTGTTCTTTTGTCGGAGTGCTTATTGCAACAGGATTCAGAAAGATCTCGATCCTTATTCATTACATTACAATTCCTTTTGTAGTTACTCTTATAAGTTCTGCTGCGGGATTTGTACTTGGAACGACTGTACTTTACGAAATTCCTGCAAAGAGTATTTACGAGTATGACAATCTTCCGGAACTTGAATTTACAATTGAACCGAAGGTTTATATTCTCGGACTTGCTGTTCCGATACTTGCAGTAGTAATTATCAATCTTATTGTATTCTGCTCAAAACTTAATCTTACACCTTTAAAACTTATCCGAAAGGATATAAGAAAGGAATCAAAGGACGGAAAAGCTCACAGCCTGAAATTCCTCGACTTTATCAGCCGTTTCAGACTCAGAACGGTTCTCAGAAACAAGGGAAAATATATCTCACTTGTTTTTGGCGTGTTCCTTTCCGGATGGCTTATAATGTTTGGTTTAGGAATGAATTCATCCTTTGACGTGTATATCGATACACTTCCGGACAGTGCAGTTTCTGATTACCAGTATGTTTTAAAGACCCCGCTTCCGGATGATTCAATGCTCGACAAATATGTTGAACGCGATACTATCAGTTCCTATGAAACAGAATACAGCGGCAGAATGCTCGGTGTAAATGTACTTGGTATCTGTGAAGATTCAGATTATTTCTCCGAGATCGATACAGACAGGCTCAACAGAAGAAGCATTATCATTTCTGATGTTATGGCTGAAAAGCTCGGACTGAAGATCGGTGACAGGATCACTCTTGACAATAAGCTCACTCTTCACAGCTGGGATGTAAAGATTGTTGATATTGTTGATTTCAAACTTGGTGTTTATGCATTTACAAAGCAGGATATCCTGAACGGATTCCTCGAAAAGGAAGAAGGATATTACAATACACTCTTCAGCGATGAAGAAATTGAAGATATCGATGATATGTATATATCAAACACTATAACAAGAGACAAAGTAGCTGACAGTGCTGAACAGATGAAAGAACTTATGGCTTCACTTATTGTTATTCTTGTAATAGTCGGTGTTGTGTGTTACGTAATTGTCATGTACCTTCTTACCAAGATTGTTATCGACAAGAACGCACTTAACATTTCACTTCTTAAAGTATTCGGCTACAGAAATCCTGAGGTAAACAAGCTTTATCTTTCACAGGCAGAAATAATTATTGTTGTTTCAATTATTCTTTGTCTGCCTCTTCAGTATAAACTTATGTGTAAAATGTGGCCTTCAATGCTTTCGTCAATGAGCGGTTTCTTCTACTTTAAAGTAAGTGTACCGGTAATTGCATCCATTATTGCTATCGGCGTTATCACATGCCTTATTACAAATATGATGCATATGAAGCATGTAAGAAAGATCGCTATGACAGAAGCACTTAAGAACAGAGAATAATTAAATTTTTTAGTAAAATTAAAGATATAAAGTATTAACAGGAGCACAAAATCCAGATATAGATATAATTGTTTTATTTCATTCATTACTAGAAAGCAGGGAGAAAAATGAAAAGGGTAAATATCCTGTATCCAGATAATCACAATGGTATATATCATTATGATTATGTAATGATCAACGGAATAAAACAGTATATTCAGATCAGAGGAAAGAATAAAAGTGCTCCTGTTTTACTTGTTATTCATGGCGGACCGGGAGCTTCGCTTGCCGGTCTTTGTCATGTAATGCAGCAGAAATGGGAAGAAGAATTCATTGTTGTAAACTGGGATCAGCGCGGAACATGCAAGACTTATGTAAAAAATAAAAAGAATGCTGTTTCCATAGGCAGGACGGGTACAATTGAAAACTTTGTAAAGGATACTGATGAAGTTATTGATTATCTTCATACACTTATTAATTTTGATAAAGTATTTCTGTTCGGTTTTTCCTGGGGTACAGTTATCGGTTCGGAATATGCCAGACTGCATCCTGAAAA
>JBGUVZ010000197.1:0-5235 GCA_045220685.1 Oscillospiraceae bacterium
ATCATTAATATATGCCTGTATATTAATTTATTAACATTTCTTTTTGAAAATCTTGTTTTATTGATGAAATTGACGAAATTACCCGCGCTAATATTGAAAAATTTGTTTTGTTATTATATAATAGAGTATAATACACAGACAGGGAGGGATACCATGAATAATAACAATACCGGGGACGACAGTGCAACAAGTAAAAGACTGTTTGAACACCTGTTCGCTCAGAGAGAAGAAAATTTTGAGCATGCTTCCTTCGACAGGGAGATAGCGTTTTATGAAAGTATCTGCACAGGGGATATAGAAAAAGTAAAACTTCTTGCCACGCCTCTTTGCAGCGGAGGGTATGGCAATCTTTCAAAAGATCCGTTAAGAAATCTGAAATATCACTTTGTAGTTTCGGTTGCCATGATAACAAGATTCTGCATAAGCAGCGGAATGACACCTGAGGAAGCGTATAACCTGAGCGATGTCTACATCATGAAGGCGGATACATGTACCACCGAGGAAGAAGTTCATGATATGCACAATCAGATGATCATAAGCTTCACCAAGCGAATGAGAAATGTAAGAAATACAAGAGTTTACTCAAAGCAGGTCATCAAGGCTATCGATTATATCAGCGAACATCTTCACGACAAGATCAAAATGCAGGATGTTGTTGACTATCTAAACCTGAGTCTTCCTTATTTTTCGAGACTTTTCAAGTCGGAACTGGGAGTCACATTCAGTGAATATGTTACGATCAAGAAAGTTGAAGTGGCAGCTGACATGATCAGATATTCCGGAAGTTCGATACTTGAAATCAGCAATATTCTCAATTTCAGTACGCAGAGTTATTTTATCAAGGTTTTTAAGAAATATACCGGTACTACACCTAATGAGTACAAGAAAAAGTATAATTTCTTCGGAAACAATCTTCTTGAGGCTATGCAAAATAAAAACAGCAGTTCTTCATGAGTGAAAAACTGCTGTTTTAAAGGGAAAAAATTTTTTGTTTTTGGTTTTTTATATCTGTCTTTTGTTTATATATGAAAATAGAATATTTTTATGTATATATCCGGTGGCTTTCGCCACCGGATTTTTTGCTTTCACCTTAAGTCGGTCAGGTGAGAGCGAAAAGTCATTAGTAATAACTGGAATTACTTGTTGTAAGTAACCCATTCATAGTAAGCGGTAAGAGGAGTCTTGCCGTTGAATGCCTTGAGCCAGTCATCAACAGTCTTACCAGGCCATGCATTCATCATGATCTTACCAGGTGTTGTCGGGATGTTCTGAGTAGCTTCATAAGCCTTCTTGCCGTCAACGTACCATGTGATCTTGCCAGGCTGCCAGTCAAATCCGTATGTATGGTATCCCTGTGAAGCATCGAAGCCGAGGTCATACATAAATTCGTGGTCGCCCTTTCCGTTTGTGTAGTAGTTGAACTGAACCTTAGTTGTGTCCTTACCGAGAACTTCAACGTCGATTTCATCCCAAGGGTTGTTATCTGAAGGACCTGTGTAAGTGAAGAATGATGAAACAACACCGTCATTCTTGATAGCCTTCATTGAAGTTTCGTAGTAACCGTAGCCGTAGAATTCGTTTGTACGGAATTCACCGCCTGAGTAAGCCGGATTCCAGTCTGGGTTGCCGTCGTTTGTATACTTCTTGTCAATCTTGAGTTCGAGGTGATTGCCGTTGATAACAGCATTCTGCTTGTACCACCAGCAGTCAAACGGCTTGCCGTTAGTCCATCCGTCAGAAGCGAAGAAGTCGCCCGCATTGCCTGTACGGAAATCAGATACCATTGTTGCAGAAGCATTGAATGTGCCCTTGCCGCCCTGGCTCTGTCCCTGATTAGGGTTCTGGTTCTGACCCTGGTTAGGATTCTGATTCTGTCCCTGATTTGGATTCTGGTTCTGTGAATTTCCGCTCTTCTTATATGTTACCCACTGATAACGTGCTGTAAGAGGAGTGTTGCCGTTGTAAGCCTTGAGCCAGTCATCAACTGTCTTGCCAGGCCAAGCGTTCATCATGATCTTACCAGGTGTTGTCGGAATATTGTCTGTAGCTTCGTAAACCTTCTTGCCGTCAACAAACCATGTGATCTTGCCAGGCTGCCAGTCAAATCCGTATGTGTGGTAACCTTCAGAAGCATCGAAGCCGAGGTCAATCATCTTTTCGTGGTTGCCCTTGCCGTTTGTGTAGTAGTTGAGCTGAACCTTTGTTGTATCCTTACCGAGGATCTCGATATCGATCTCATCCCAAGGATTGTCATCAGAAGGACCTGTATAAGTGAAGAATGAAGAAACAACACCGTCATTCTTGATAGCCTGCATAGATGT
This sequence comes from Oscillospiraceae bacterium, assembly GCA_045220685.1. Classification (GTDB taxonomy): domain Bacteria; phylum Bacillota; class Clostridia; order Oscillospirales; family Ruminococcaceae; genus HUN007. Next base: position 2,322 of record JBGUVZ010000197.1, read on the forward strand.
CTCGTAGTAGCCGTAGCTGTAGAATTCGTTTGTACGGAATTCACCGCCTGAGTATGCCGGGTTCCAGTCAGGGTTTGAATCGTTTGTCCACTTTTTATCAACGCTGAGTTCAAGGTGATCACCCTTGATCTGTGCATTCTTCTCGTACCACCAGCAGTCGAACGGCTTACCGTTTGTCCATCCGTCAGAAGCGAAGAAATCGCCAGCCTTGCCTGTACGGAAATCAGAGATCATTGTAGCTGATGTATCCATTGGTGTGCCGTAGTCCTTGAGTGAACCTGTGTTCTGTGTCGGCTGTGTAGTAGGCTGAGTTGTTGGCTGTGCTGTAGGTGATGGTGATGGTGATGAAGGAGCAACAGCATTTGATGACTTTTCATATGTTACCCACTGGTAACGAGCTGTAAGAGGACCGTTGCCGTTGAAAGGCTTGAGCCAGTCGTCAACTGTGAGACCAGGCCATGCATTCATCATGATCTTACCAGGTGTTGAAGGAATATTATCTGTAGCTTCATAAACCTTCTTGCCGTCAACGTACCATGTGATCTTGTCAGGCTGCCAGTCAAATCCGTATGTATGGTAACCTTCAGAAGCATCGAATCCGAGGTCAATCATCTTTTCGTGGTTGCCCTTGCCGTTTGTGTAGTAGTTGAGCTGAACCTTTGTTGTGTCCTTACCGAGGATCTCGATATCGATCTCGTCCCAAGGGTTGTCATCAGAAGGACCAGTGTAAGTGAAGAAAGAAGAAACGACACCGTCATTCTTGATAGCCTGCATAGATGTCTCATAGTAACCGTAGCTGTAGAATTCGTTTGTACGGAATTCGCCGCCTGAGTACTGAGGATTCCAGTCAGGATTCTTGTCGTCTGTCCACTTCTTGTCAACTGTAAGTTCAAGGTGATCACCCTTGATCTGTGCGTTCTGCTTGTACCACCAGCAGTCGAACGGCTTACCGTTTGTCCATCCGTCAGAAGCGAAGAAGTCGCCGGCCTTGCCAGTGCGGAAATCAGATACCATTGTAGCGTTGGATCTGATTGGTGTGCCGTAGTCTTTTATGCTGCCTGACTGCTGTGAACCGCCGTTAAGAACGTTGTTCTTTACAGCACATACATCGGCTACGTTTACCTTTCCGTCACCGTTGGCATCAGCGTTGTTTGCATTTGATGATTTACCGGTAAAGTATTCAACGATTGCTCTTGCGTCGCTTGCATCAACCTTTCCGTCATTGTTGATGTCGCCGCCTGCGAGAGCAGCAGCGGTGCCGATAGTTCCGGCTGCTAACATGCTGACAAGAACGATTGATAAAGTCTTTTTGTGGAACTTTAACAATTTAAAAACCTCCTTGAAAATATTAATAGGAAAATGATTAACAATTGTGAAAAGTGCAGGGACATAATCTGCCATTGCATATTATCTATATTGTATAATTAATCCTGCAGATTATATATCTTTTTTTTGCTGAAAATAATAAAATTTTAACCGAAACGGGTTTGAAACTAATTTGTATTAATTATAATAGTACATGTGAGTTTTCTCCACTAAATATTCAGAATATGGGTTGAAGATGTGACAGCTTCATGTTAGAATTGAAATATAATCAAGGAGAATGTCATGAAAAATTGTGCATATTTTTAAAAAATACAATTCAGATTCAAATTTGTACGCTTTTTAAAGAATACAAATTTACTGAGGCGAGGAGTACAATTTAAAAAATACACAATAATCGCGGCGTTCCCGGCGGTTGTTAATACTATAATTCAAATCGTGAATACAAAAACAGAGAGAAAAAGCAAAATTCTATTTTCATTACGGTTTGAGACCGGCGGTTATGATTTTTGTGATTCCCCCCGAATACACAGAACATACAGAACGGTCGTATCAATTTAAAATGGGAGGATATTGTATGAACGTAAAAAAGTTTAGTGCAGCAGTTACGGCAGTCATCATGTCAGCTGGCACGTTCGGCTTTTTTCCTGAAACTTCGTTATCACAGGTTTCAGCAGATGCTGTTTACGTAGCCAATGACTTTGATGTAACATACGAAGGCTGGTGCAACATGGGCGAGCAGGTTAAGCTCGAACCAGACTGGGAGGACACTCACGGCGGTACAAGAAGTATGGCTGTTACAGATCGTCTTTCTCCTGAAGACGGTGTAAGTTCAGCAAAGGGCTTCTACCTCTGGGGTGGAAGAAAGTACGACTATAAAGTATTCGTAAAGCACAGCAGTGGTTCAGATGAAAACTTTAAGATCACACTTTCTTATCTTCTTGCAGACGAAACAACATGGGAAACTGCTACAATTGCAGAAAAGGCAGTAGCTTCAGATGAATGGACTGAAGTAGGCGGAAGCTTCAAGGCTCCTGAAGGTGCTACAGAGTTCGTTGTAAAGATCACAACAGACAGCACATGTGACTTCAAGTTCGACGATTTCACAGTATCAGGTAAGAAATATGTTGACAACAAGGTTTCTGCTGCCAGCGGACTTAAGGATGTATACGGCAAGTATTTCCGTGTAGGTAAAATCCTTAACGGCGGTACAGTAAGAAACAGTGCTATCACAGGCATGTTTATCCAGAACTATAACAGCCTTGAGTGCGAAAACGAAACAAAGCCTGACGCTACACTCGTAAAGAACGGCAGTTCAGATACAAATATCAATGTTTCACTTAACAGCTGCGCAAGCATCATGGACTTTGCTGTTAAGAACAATATACCGGTAAGAGGTCATACTCTTGTATGGCACAGCCAGACACCACAGTGGTTCTTCAAGGAAGGATTCAACGACAACGGTGCATGGGTAAACTCTTCAACAATGGACAAGCGTCTCGAAAGCTACATCAAGAACATGTTTGCAGCATTCAAGAAGCAGTATCCTACACTTGATCTTTATGCATACGACGTATGTAACGAATGTATC
>JBGUVZ010000198.1:0-6979 GCA_045220685.1 Oscillospiraceae bacterium
GCACGGTAACAACTGTTTTCATCACGTTTTCTGTCTTTTCCGGAACAGAAGTCGTAACTGAAACTTCAGTTTCAGTTATAATATCAGTCTGTGAAACTGTTGTTGTATTTTCAGGATCATCACCTGAAGGAATAAAATGCTCGTTTCTGTCACCCAGCATTTTTATTCCGGTAACTATGCATACGCAGGCAGCAAGTGCAGCGAAAAATCTTATTACATTACTTTTCCTGTTTGGTTGATCAACTACTGTAAGAACATTTTCTTCTTTATTATTTTCTTCGGCTGCAGAGTCAGTGTGTGGTTTCTCCAGACCTTCCTTTTCGCGGATAATATCAAGTATTCTGTTTTTTCGTTCTTCAGAAAGCACTTCACAGCAGCTGCTGATTTTTTCAATTGTTTCCGCATTCTGTACATCGCTATCTGAAAGCATTTCATCCAGCCAGTCTTTCTTATTATCCATGATCAGCACACCTCCTTTTCAAGAAGAATTTTTTTTAGTTTTTCCCTTGCACGCTGGCTTCGCTTGTTTACAGCAGCTGTTGTCATTTTAAGTATATTTGCAATATCAGCGGCTGTACGGCAGTAGAAAAACTGCAGTATCAGTATTTCTGAATCCGGTTTTCCGAGTTTTATGACTTCATCCCACAAAGCTGCCTTATCTGCACGTTTTTCAGATATGTTTTCAGGCGTGACATTTTCCGTGATAGTATCGGAATAATCGTCAATGTCCTCAGTCTGTCTTTTAATTGCTCCGAGTTTTCTGAAAAGATCGGTCGCTCTTCTTTTTGAGATAACTGTGATCATAGCTTTGAGTGAATCAAGATTAAAATCGAGTTTTTTACATTCCTTTACCGTTTCGATAAAAATATCAGCAACACATTCTTCCTTGTCCTGCTCAGAAGCCATACCTCTTACTTTGTCTGCAACAATAGTATAAACGAAATTTCCGTATACGTCCATCATTTTACGGTATCCTTCATTATCCGATATCCTGAAGGCATTAATTATATCTTCATCTGAAACCATGGGGTCCTCCCGTATTATCCTTACACTAATGTGTCCTAACATCAGACGGCGAGCCGGAATGCCATCTGTCAAAAAAATATGCAAAAAAATTATAGCATGATTTTTATATTTATTCAACCGACATAATCAAAACAGAAAATCTGATTCTGCTTATTAATACAGTCGCAGTGACAGATGAAAAAAGGACATGATTTAACAGTAAAATTCAAAATAAATGTGAATGTGAATGTCACTATAATTTTTTTATGCTTACTATGGTAAAATCACAATAAGTGTGCTATAATAAATAGTGAACGTCAAAACTTTTGACATTCATGAGTAAAACACGGGCACTTGCAGAGCTTATTATCTCTGCGGTACAAACGATATTTTCAGGAGGCAGACATAAATGAAAAAGTTTTTCAAGGCATTTATTATTACCGCTGCTGTGCTTGCCACTATAATCGGAATAAAGGCAGCTACTGACTACATCTGCAGAAAATACAGAAAAAAATACATAAGCATCTGGAACTGATGAAATAACCGGAATGCCTTATTTTAATCTGAGGGAGCATACACTTATATCACTGCTTTCCTTAAAGCATTCTGATTTTTTTATATAGTAAACAAAAAATATATTTTTCGTTTACTGTTAGCCGATATGCAGGCAGCAAACGTAGTTTGCGGATCTGCAAGGCGATATAATTCAAAATCTAAAACGAAAGGCTGATTAAAACAATGGATATTCGCGTAGAATTAACCAAAAACCCAAAGGCAAAACCAACTGATGAAAGCAATCTCGGATTTGGCCACGTATTTACTGACCACATGTTCATCATGAACTATGACAAGGGTCAGGGCTGGCACGACGCTCGTATAGTACCGTACGCACCACTCGAACTCAGCCCTGCAGCTATGTGTCTCCACTATGCTCAGGAAGTTTTTGAAGGCCTCAAGGCATACAGAACAGCTGACGGCAGCGTACAGATGTTCAGACCGGAAGAAAACTTCAAGAGACTCAACATTTCAAACCAGAGACTCGTTATCCCTGAAGTAGACGTTGACTTCTGCATCAAGGCTCTTGACAAACTCGTAAGCATCGACAAGGACTGGGTTCCTCACACAGACGGTGCTTCACTCTACATCAGACCATTCATCATCGCAGTTGACCCGTTCCTCGGCGTTCGTCCTGCTGACAGCTACATGTTCATCATCATCCTCTCGCCATCAGGCGCTTACTACTCAACAGGTCTCAACCCTGTAGGCATCTACGTAGAATCAAACTACGTTCGTGCAGTACGCGGCGGTATGGGCTTTACTAAGACAGGCGGTAACTATGCTGCTTCTCTCATCGGACAGGATGAAGCTCACAAGCAGGATTACTCACAGGTTCTCTGGCTCGACGGTGTAGAAAGAAAGTACATCGAAGAAGTAGGTGCCATGAACATCTTCTTCATCATCGACGGCGAGATCGTTACACCTGAACTCCAGGGTTCAATCCTTTCAGGTATCACACGTAAGTCAGTTCTCGAACTCTGCAAGAGCTGGGGCATGAAGGTTTCTGAAAAGAGAATCTCTATCGAAGAAGTTGCTGCTGCATATGATGCCGGCAAGCTCAACGAAGTATTCGGTACAGGTACAGCCGCTGTTATCTCACCTGTAGGCAAGCTCAAGTGGGGCGACAAGGTAATGATCATCAACGACAACAAGATCGGTGAAGTTTCACAGAAGATCTACGATACAATGACAGGCATGCAGTACGGCAAGCTCGAAGACAAGTTCGGCTGGATCCACAAGCTCGAAGACTGATCATCTGCTTCATAACAACTGATTTATAAACAGCAAAGCCACAGGAACTCTGATCATTTTCAGAAATCCTGTGGCTTTTCATATTAAATCATTCATATCAGTACACCGTGCTCCCAACACTCACTGGAAAACCTTCTTAAACGGTTGCTGTACTCAGTTTCATTCAAAAAAATAGACCCCTCCTCATAAGAGAAGGGGCTATTTTTTTCAGCGTTAAACGCGGATTAGTTCATGATTGTAACTTCAGTTTCCTTATCAAAGATGTGGATCTTGTATGGATCCATAACTACCTTGATAGTATCGCCTGATCTAGCTGTTGTTGTAGGAGCAACTCTTGAAGTGAGTGAAACGCCTTCACAGTTGAGGTAGAGGTATGTTTCAGCACCCATCATTTCTGTAAGTTCAACTTCACAGTCAACAACACCAGTTGTAGCGTTCTGGAGGTACATTGGTTCGTCGTGAATGCTTTCAGGACGGATACCAAGAATGATTTCCTTATCAACATAGCTTGCAAGCTGAGGAGCGTTCTGAGCCTTTTCAGGTGGTACTACGATTGTGTACTTAATGCCCTTTGAAAGCTTTGAATCAGCTGAACCGAATTCAACATAGTAGAGAAGGTTTGTTGGATCCTGTCTGAGAACAGCATCGATCATGTTCATCTGAGGTGAGCCAAGGAAGCCAGCAACGAACTTGTTTGTTGGGTAGAGGTAGAGGTTCTGAGGAGTATCGATCTGCTGAACGAAACCGTCCTTCATAACTACGATTCTGTCACCCATTGTCATAGCTTCTGTCTGGTCATGTGTAACATAGATAAATGTTGTACCGAGCTTCTTGTGGAGCTTTGAGATCTCTGTTCTCATCTGAGCACGGAGCTTAGCATCGAGGTTTGAGAGTGGTTCGTCAAGAAGGAATACCTGAGGCTGACGAACGATACAACGACCAAGAGCAACTCTCTGACGCTGACCACCTGACATAGCCTTTGGCTTTCTTTCGAGAAGGTGTGTAAGGTCGAGGATTCTTGCAGCTTCTTCAACCTTGCGAGCGATTTCTTCCTTTGGAACCTTTCTGAGCTTAAGGCCGAATGCCATGTTCTCAAAAACAGTCATATGAGGATAGAGAGCGTAGTTCTGGAATACCATTGCGATATCTCTGTCCTTAGGTGCTATATCATTTACAAGACGGTCGCCGATATAAAGTTCACCTTCAGTGATTTCTTCAAGACCTGCGATCATTCTTAAAGTTGTTGACTTACCACATCCTGAAGGACCAACAAGGATGATAAATTCTTTGTCTTTAATCTCTACATTTACATTTGAGACGGCTACCTGACCGCCTGGATATTTCTTATAGATTCCACGTAACGATAAACTTGCCATTATTTTTGCACTCCTAAACAGTATACAGATTTTGTACTTGCGTCAAAGCAAATTAGCACAATACTATAATACCAAATTTCATACCTTAAATGCAAGCCTCTATTTACCTAAATTTATAAACCGTTGTTTGTTAATAATAAATAAAAGCTTGTTTCAACGAATTTTCGGGCATCGGAAAAGTCAAATTCCGACAACATTTTTTCGATTTCATTGTCTAAGATTTCTAAACACTCACCGGGCGCCAGATCAGGTTTTATCATGAGTCCGCCGATGCTCACTCTGAAAAGCGACACAACTTCGTTGCCGACAGCGTGAAACATCCTCTTAACCTGGTGAAATTTTCCTTCATCCAGTCCGACCAGTGAAAAATGGTCGTCATGAGAAACTCCGCAAACTCTGGCAGGAAGACATTTTTCACCGCAATCTATGGTGAGCCCGGATGCAAATGCCTCCTCGTACTCTTCGGAGTACTTTTCCGCAAGTCTTACCAGATAGCACTTGGTAAGATGTTTCTTCGGTGAAAGTATCCGGTGAGCCAGCGTGCCGTCGTCAGTGAGGAATACAAACCCTTTTGAATCCTTGTCGAGTCTTCCGGCAGGAAAGATATCCTTGTTCTTCATATCATCCGGAACAAGCGAGAGCACGATCTCGGAACGTCCGTCCCTTGTGGAGCACACATAACCGTCAGGCTTGTTCAGCATGATGTAGGTGTTTTTTCTCCAGACGAGCTCTCTGTCCCCCGCCCTGACTCTGTCTTTTTCAGGATCTATTTTCATTCCGGCATCTGATACCGGTTTTCCATTCACGGTGACTGCGCCTTTTTTCAGAAGGAGTTTTACGTCCTTCCGTGAGTAATCAGTTCTGTCCGCAATGTATTTATCGAGTCTTTCCATTGCTTATCAGTTTGCAGGAGCCGGTACAGGTTCCTTTTTCTGAGGCCTTGCTGCCGGTCTGAATGTTTTCTTTTTATCCATGAGAATAAATACTACCACGAGGCCGATACCAGCAACAGCAAGCAGTATACCAGGAGCAAGACCTGCCGGGAAGAATGACATGCTTACAGTGTGTTCACCCGGCATGAGCTCAACACCGATAAATCCGTCAGCAACATCGATAATGTCAGCTTTTTTGCCGTCTACCTTTACAGTCCAGCCCGGTTCGTTCGGAATAGATGTAAAGAAGATCTGGTTTGCAGCTGCTGTAACAGTACCTTCGATCTTTGTATCTGACCAGTTGTCGTTTATGTTCCATGTGTTCTGATGGAGAAGAGCGATATCCTTCTTGAATTCCTCTTCATCGAAGTAATAGAAGAACTGGTCTGCCATGTATGTATAGTCATTGGCGACTGTCACACGAATACTGAACTCCTTGCCTGCTTCATATCTGCCGAGCTTTGTGATGCAGTAGAATTCATGTTCGAAGAAGTAGTTGATGAATTTAGGATAGTCGTAGTCTGAAGTCTCTTCATTCCACTTGCCACCCCACATATTGACCTTCTTTTCGTATGTAGCCGGGAAGTAAACGTAAACCATGTCATCTGTCTTCGCACGTACGAAATAGTCGATTGTCCAGTCGTTTACTGTCTTGTCGGCAACGTACTTTGTCTGGTCACCTGCGCTTTCAAGCTTAATACCTGTGTAGCGTGGTTCCTTTGTGAAGTCAAGACGCTTGAAATACTGCTTGTCCTGACCTGTCATTGCACTGAGAAGTTTGTTCTGGTTCTCGAACGGATTGTTGCTGTCGATTTTAGCATTGAGAATATCAGAGCTTACCATGTATCCGATCGGGAGAGCATAAGGGTTTTTGTAACGGTCGATCTGTGTCTGCTTGCCGTCAGCATGAGTAGTTACAGTAGATTCCTGGTACTCGTAAAGATCTGATACAGCTGTGTTGTTTGTATCGAGAACATACTTGATACCGAGAAGTGAGTCTGTAAGAGGTGTGTTACCCTCGTATCTTGTATAGTGACCGCGGCTTACGTATCCGAGATGTCCGATTGTCTTGATCATCTTTGCATTCATGACTGAGCTTGAGTGAGTGATACCCTTGAGTCCGAATGCGATATCGTCGTTTACAGTTCTCTGAAGAGGAGCAGACTTGGCAACCTTTTCAGAACGGTAAAGACCAGGATCCTTTGCTTCCATGTCATCAACGGCAGCACGTCCTGCTTCCACATAATTATAGTATGATGAACGCATACTATAAATAACATCATTGTCGATATCCTTGAGTGTATCGAAGGAGCTCATGAGGAGTTCGCCGGAAAGCATAACACAGACAGCAATCGGGATAGCCTTTGAAGAAGGTGTTTCCCTGTATGCTGAGATAAGGATCGAGAAGCAGAGAATGCATCCTGCTGTGAACCATAAGCCGTTGAGGACTTCGATGTTTTCGTACTTGAATACCTTTTCCGCAACAAGAAGATAGAGAAGGATGCCGAAGAATGTACCGCCTATGGCGTTAGGCTTGATGCCGTCGAGCTTTTCGAAACATTCAGCTCCCATACAGAGAATAACCCATGACATGATGAATGAATAACGGTAAGGAAGCCAGTTAGGAACCTGACCACCGTGCCACATCATATCGATTGGCTTTACGTACATGCTGAAGAAGAGAACTGCGAGAAGAAGCGCATAGCCTGTCTTGCGTCTTTTGTTTATGCTCTGGTTCATAAAGAAAAGCGGGAGAAGAAGTATAGCGATCGTACCGCAGTATATTTCAGGAAGGCCTTCGTTTCTTACTGTGTCATAGCTCGAAGGAAGGAGCTTTGAAATGATGTCGATGGAATC
>JBGUVZ010000199.1:0-3371 GCA_045220685.1 Oscillospiraceae bacterium
TTTCTCAAACCAGTCTTTAAGCCATGCAGAACATTTTTCCACAGCATCGGCAGCATTAAAACTATACATACGATATCTTCCTCTCTGAAAAAATAAAATAATTTATATTTAAATTATATTTTTTTTTGCATTAATTGTCAACAGAAAATGCAACGATCCGGGACCTTGCCGGGACAAAAAATAAGATGCAAAAACAAGCCGTTCTGAACAAGCTGCTTCTGCATCTCTTTAATTATTTTTCATGAATATTGCAATGGCATCCGGCCTTGCCCGCATACGGGCAGCCTACGCATTTGCCTTTTTTCTTCTGTCTGCGGATGTATACAAGTGCTGCGCCGACAGCGGATATTACTATAGCTGTACAGATTACATTTACCATAACTTTATACCTCCGTAAATTCATATAACGCAGCCATGCGTGTGCAAGGAAACATCCATGCACACGTAAGCTGCGTCTTAGTGTATCACATGAGAATTATGTATATATTACTTTGCCTTTGCAAGCTCGTATTCGGAATCGAAACGTTTGTTGTTTCTGATGATTATTCCTGCGATTATTGCTGCGAAAGCGATAACTGCGATAAGACCGCCTGCGAAACCGGCACCGAAGTGACCTGTTGTGAAGAGTGTACCAAACTGGTAAACGAGGAATCCGATAGTGTAGCCTGTTGCAAGCTGGAGGCAGATAGCTCCGGCAAGCCACTTGCCGCTCTTGAGTTCTGAGTTAAGAGCACCGATAGCTGCAAAGCACGGCGGTGTGTAAAGGTTGAACATAAGATAAGCGAGAGCTGCTACCTTTGTAATACCCATGATAGCAGCAACTTCACTGCCGCCTTCAACAAGGGCGAGTTCTTCTGTATCGATAAAGTTTGTTATTGCGAAACATGTTGCTATTGTACCAACAACGTTTTCCTTTGCGATAAAACCAGTAACAGCGGCTGCTGCAAGCTGCCATGCTGCGATTCCGACAACCGGAATGAGTACATATGCGAACGGTGAAGCAATAGCTGCAAGGATCGAAGTATCTTCCATACCTTCTTCAACTACTTCGAAATGAGTGTTGAATGACTGCATTATCTGAACTGCAGTGTTGCACACAAGAATAATTGTACCTGCCTTGATGATGTATGCCTTGCCTCGTTCAAGCATTGAACCAAGAGCAAACTTAAGGCTTGGCACTTTGTATTCAGGAAGCTCGATGATGAAGAATGACTTTCTGTACTTCATTCCTGTGATTGCCTTTACGAGAACTGCACCGAGGAAGATAAGGCCGATACCAACGAAGTACATAACCGGTCCTACCCACATAGCATCTGAGAAGAATGCACCGGCAAACAGTGCGATTACCGGAAGCTTTGCACCGCACGGCATGAATGTTGCGAGCATTGCTGAAGTTCTTCTTTCACGTTCATTCTTTATAGTACGGCATGCCATGATAGCAGGGATACCGCATCCTGTACCGATTACCATCGGGATAACTGTTTTACCTGAAAGACCTACACGCTTGAAAAGCGGATCGAGTACGACTGTTGCACGTGACATATATCCGCAGTCTTCAAGAAGGGCAATGAGGAAGTACATTACCATTACAAGAGGGAGGAATCCGACAACGGCACCGACACCGCCGATGATACCGTCAACGATGAGTGCATTGAGAAGAGGACTTGCATTTTCAAGCTTTCCTGCAACAAATTCATTAAAAGTATCTATCCAGCCCACGAGAATGTCTGCAAGCCATGTGCCGACCGTTGACTGTGAGATGTAGAAAACAAGGAACATAACCAGTGCAAAAATAACAAGTCCGAGAACCGGATGTGTAAGTATCGCATCGATCTTGTCGCTTCCGTTCTTTTCCTTTGTAAGCACCTTTCTTGTTTCGACCTTGCCTACCATTTCCTTTACAAAGTCAAAACGCTTACGGTCAGACTTTTCAACTTCTTCCTTGTCGTGAAGATTTATGTGTCCTTCGGAATAAGGAGCTTTCTGTTCAGTACCCTTAAGCTTTACTGCGGCTGAAACCACTTCCTTAAGTCCTGAATCATTTACTGAAACTGTCTTAATGACCGGACAGCCAAGCATTTCAGAAAGCATTTTTTCATCTATCTTTGTGTCTTTCTTTTCATTCACATCGCTCTTGTTGAGCGCAACAACTACCCGAATACCAAGCTCAAGAAGCTGTGTTGTGAAGAAAAGACTTCTGCTTAAATTAGTTGCATCCACGATATTGATGATTGCATCAGGATGTTCATTCTTTACGTAACCGCTTGTAACACTTTCCTCAGAAGTGAAAGGCGACATTGAATAAGCGCCCGGAAGGTCAACTGCAATAAGTTCCTCCGAAGTTTCCGAATAATTCTTTTTGATCGCAAATTCCTTACGGTCAACAGTTACACCTGCCCAGTTACCTATTTTTTCATTTCGCCCTGTGAGTGCATTGAACATGGTAGTTTTACCGCTGTTCGGATTGCCTGCCAAAGCAATTCTCATGGTACTGATCCCTCCGTTAATAAATAAATTAAATGATAAACACTTAAAAAATCCGGGGTTTCGCCCTATGTCCCCGGTGATTTATGAATAAATCAAAGTGTACTTAAATAATGATAGCTTCAGCAAGCTCACTGTCGATGTTGTATCTTGCATCCTTGATGGATACAACGCAGTTTTTCTTTCTGCGCGATACTACTGTAACAGGTTCACCGCTGTAACAGCCAAGTGAAAATAAAAATTTTCTCATTTCTTCGTCATCTGTCAGTATGTCACTTACGACATACTCCTTACCTGTAACTGCACTGTTAAGGGTCATAATGATCATCCTTTCGTTATCTTACGCTTATTAAAGCTAAACATTGAAAATCGTTAACACTATATTATATAAGAGCCCGCAGTTATTTCATGCTAACCCTATATATATTATAGTTACCGGCTGGTAACTTGTCAATAGGATATGGTGAAAATTTATCCAAACGGATGTTATTTTCAAAATAATGCATAAATCGTCATTGATTTATGTAAGAAAGTATGGTAAAATATAAACAGATTATCTACATTTATAGACAAGGAGGATGTTATATGTCTATTCAGGAATCCGGCGAAATGTACCTCGAAACAATACTCATTCTTTCCAAGGAGAAAAACACTGTCCGTTCAATCGACATAGTAAACCACATGGGTTTTTCAAAGCCGTCAGTAAGCCGTGCAATGGGAAAACTGCGTGAGGAAAAATACATTATAATGGACAAGGACGGCTACATAGCCCTGACAGGTAAAGGCAGAGAGACTGCTGAAAAGATCTATGAACGTCACCTTCTTCTCACTGAATTCATTACAAGACTTGGCGTTGACGAAGAAACAGCATCGGAAGATGCATGCCG
>JBGUVZ010000200.1:0-4475 GCA_045220685.1 Oscillospiraceae bacterium
TCCGCCTGAATCCTTAAGTATTTCTTTTTGCCAGTCAAATTCAACACCCTCAATAACTATATCTTTCTTTATCTCACGCAGAAAAGCGATGATACCTGAAACGAATTCTCTGTTAAATCCTTCGCCGATCTTATCGATAAGTCCCTTGTCGATCTTAATTACGTCAAACGGAAGTCTCTGGAGAGCAATAAGAGATGAATATCCGGAAGCAAAGTCATCCATAAGGAGCTTGACGCCATTGTTCTTAAGTCCGACCATTACATCCTGAAGCGCATCCTCACTGTTTTCAAGAAGGGCACTTTCCGTGATTTCCACTTCAATAAGTTCCGGCGGAATATCATATTTTTTTACAAGATCAGCAAACTCTTCTACGAAAGTATCATGAATAATATGCATTCTCGAAACGTTGACTGATACAGGAATATCTTTATAACCTTTGTCGCGCCATTTTTTGATGACCTTACAGGTCTCCTCCCAGACAAAGCGGTCGAGAGTTATAACGAAGCCGTTCTTTTCGAAAATAGGAATAAACTTGCCCGGTGAAATTATCTCTCCGGAAACGTGGTCCTTCCATCTTACAAGAGCCTCAGCACCTACAACCTCGCCTGTGAATATGTTGCACTTAGGCTGAAGAACAATATAGAAATCATTGTTCTCAAGCGCTGTGATCTTATTGCTTTCAACGAACTTCTGAACCTTGTGGTTCTCGTCAAACTTTTCATCATAGACTGCGTAGATCTGAAGAAGATTACCCTTGACAGTCTTGAGTGCGATACCTGCATAATCACAAAGAATACTGATATCCATATCAGAACCTGCATTTTCACAGATACCGAAATGAACTGTAATTGGCATATACTTTTCAGCACTCTTCTTTATTTCTTCATTTGCCCGTTCAATCTTCTGGATAAGTGCTTCTCTGAAAACATATCCTGTGCAGACAACAAAAACGTCATTTCCGAGATATCCGAAAACTGCGTCCGTACCAAATACATTTGTAAGATCTTCTGCAATTCCGAGAAGAATAAGATCACCGATCTCCCAGTCGAAAATATCGTTTATAAAGCTGAAATTGTCAACATCCACACGTACGATCGCATATGATCTCGCTGGATCAGCGTCAATATATTCAAGAGCTCTCTGAGCAAATGCCTCACTGTTATAGAAATTAGTCTTGCTGTCATGTTCAGCCTGATATTTAAGTTTCTCAACTACCCCGTTGAACTCATTAACAAGCTTACCCATTTCGTCATTTGTCTTGACTTCCATAGGATTTTCAAAGTTATTTTCTGAAATTCCCTTGACACTTTTACGGACATCATTGATCTCCTTGACTATTTTGTCCGAAAAACTCATTACAAATCCGACTATGGCACATATACTTATGAGCGAAATGATGATAAGCATGAACATCGTAGGTCTCGACTGATCCACAAGCGGAGCCATAGGAATAACATAACAGAGCTTGTATCCGTCAAGGACAGGCAGAACTGATGTTTTCATAATATATGAGGAATTGTTAACTGTAACAGTCTGCTTGGTATTATCAAAATCCTTAGCAAGCTCGCAGATCTGGGCGATGTCTGAATTATCGCCTTCAAAGTAAAACAGCTTGTTTTCTTTATCGGTAATAAACCAGAGCTGTTCCCTTATGTTTGTCTGCATTCCAATCATGGATGTAAGAGCCTGATCATTTGAACCGAAAGAAACAGCAGCAACGCATCTTCCTGAATGGTCAACTATCGGATAAACGAAAGTAAAAAGTGACTCTTCCTGACCCGGTTTAGGCACTCCTACCATGTAGTTCTGACCCTGCTTCAGCTTTTCTTCATCGTACCAGTATTCATTTCCTGTAAATTCAGCTCTGTAAGCGCGAGAACCTATGACCATTTCTTTATCAAAGGCTGCTATCTGAACTTTTGAAAGAATAGAACTGAGTGAAGCCATTCTGTTGGCAGATTCATTGATAGACTTGACAAAAAGCTCGTTGTTTGGACTGTTCTCGATCTGTCCTAAGATTACAGCCAAATCAGATTCAAGTTGATTTCTGTTCAGCGCCGTGTTAATACTGTCATCGAGTATTCCCGCTTTTGAAGTCTGCTGTCCGTTCATAGCACTCATCATATTCTGAGCAGACATTTTCTGAGAAAGTGCGATACTGATAAGGCAGACCAGACCCATTACAATGGCCGCTGGGAAAATACACTGAAGGAAAAACCTGTGTTTCATTTTTCCTTCGCGATGCTTCTTTAGTTTTTTCTCTGGTTTTGACGGATTTTCTGACATAGTATCCCTCCCAATTAATCCCTTGCATCAATAATATCAATGTCGCCGATTCGACAAACATGAATTGATATTTATATTATACTAAAAACCACCTAAAAAATCAAGCTTTTTAGGTGGTTTTTTCTCTTTTATCACTAATTTTTTTATAAGAACGCTGTCCTGCACGCTTTTTCGTCGTCACAGGCGCTCCAAAACGTTGAGTTTACGTCTCTTTACCCGAGTTCTCCGCACTATCTGTACTCTCTGTATTCTTTTTAGACTGTTTGCGATGGATATTATCTATGTCCTCCATTGTTCCTCCGCCGGTGTCATTCTCATCTCTGAATTCGCCTTTATCAACAAGTCTGAGGAATGCGTCAACAACATCAGCAGAAAGCTGGGTACCGCTTACTTCCTTCATGATCGAAACAGCCTTTTCAAAGTTCATGCGTTTACGGTAAGGTCTGTCAGAATACATAGCATCAAATGTATCTGCAACTGCAATGATCTGAGCTACACGTAAAATTTTATCTTCTTTAAGTCCCTTAGGATAACCTTTACCATCAGGACGCTCGTGATGCATACCGGCACCGACCGCCAGCTCAGGCATAATGCTGATATTCTTAAGAGCTTCATATCCAAGAGCCGAATGAGACTTTATGATGTTGAATTCAGTATCGGAAAGCTTGCCCGGCTTGTTCAGCACTTCAGGCGGTATGCCTATCTTGCCTATGTCATGAAGAAGAGCAATGTTGTAGTATTTTTCAACTGTATCTTCGTCACAGCCAAGTTCCCTTGCAAGCATTGCGGTATATTCAGCCACACGTGTGGAATGACCGTTTGTGTAACTGTCCTTCATATCTATGACCTTCGCAAAAGATAAAACGATCTCACGGATAAGTTCTTTCTGCTGTTCTGCCTTTTCTTTATATTTTCTTGTACGGTATGAGATATACATTTTGAGAAGTAAAGCCAGCAGACCAAGAAACAGAACAAGTCCGATAATATGAACAATGATTTTTTCGTACCATTTCTTTACCTTGATAATATTGATAACAGCTTCCTTGCTGCTGTTACCCTGAGGATCGTCAATGGTCATAACAAAAGAATATTCGCCACCGCGTAGATTCGTATAGGAAGCAGGTGTAAGCTCACTTCTCTTGACAGTAGTAGGATTGTGTTCGAATCCCTTCAGATAATAGGTCACGTCAGGATTCATAAGTGAATAATTATAAACGTAACTGTAGACAGTAAGCTTCACTGAATTCGCAGGAATAATATAGTTTCCGTTTTCATCAGGGAAAATATATGTTCCGTCAGCTTCAACGTAAGGAACAGAAACTTTAATGTCACTGACACTTTCAAACGGTTTCTCTATGTTTACTGAAGCAACACCGGTCGTACCAGCAATGTAAAGATCGCCGGAAGCTGAAAGAAAACTGTAGGAATTTGAAGTAGCAAAACACGGAAGTCCGTTGTCTCTTCCATAGTACATATATTGTATCTCATCATTCTTCAGTACTTCTTCAGTTTCACAGACATAAATTCCGTTGGAACTGAGTATCCACATCTCATCGGAACTGTTCTGAAAAACGTCGAAATTATTCGGATAAGGGAAATTATCAATAGCCCTTACTTTATAGTTTGAATCCATACAGCTGAGAGAGTTGCTGGTTATGAGCCAGTAGATATCTCTTTTCAGATCTTTCTTGATCCTCATGACAACATCAGATGAAAGATCCCCTGCAGCAACACTGATATGCTTTATATTATCATTTTCCCCGATAATATAAAGGCCGCCGCCGTCAGTTCCGATGATAATATCACCGTTATCAGCCTGAACCACTGTAAGTATCTCGGTATTTTCAAGGCCGTCATCCTTGCCGTAGACCTTTTCTACCTTTCCGTCACGGATAACAGCAATTCCTCCGGTACATGCTGCTAATAATGATCCGTCTGAACATTCGTAAACCGTCCTTATTCGTTCTGATGGCATACCGTCCGACGAAGTAAATCTGGTTAATTTGCCCTGATCATAGCAGAGAAGCCCGAGATAGCTGAAGGTAGAAAACCAGAGTCTGTCTGCTGAATCCCTGTATATCGAACGTATACGTTTGTCCTTAAGTATTGTTAGAAGATCGTTTTCACGAAACGTACTTCCTGATGCGCTTACCGAAGAAGTGACCGGAATACTGTCAGCAGGTCCTTCG
>JBGUVZ010000201.1:0-3744 GCA_045220685.1 Oscillospiraceae bacterium
CTTCATCAGAGATCCTTATGACAAGATAATCACCTGATATCGAGGCATTAACATGCATATCAGTATCGGCATATTTATATGAGTTCATGAAGATATTGTCGAACACCTGCTGAAGCCTTAACTTGTCGAAATACACATCGCATAATGGAACAGTAAAACCGCCCGCGCGGTTAAGGTAATCCGAATTTCTGATAAGCCCGGAAATGACGTCAGAAGGCTGGTTTCCGGGATTGACTTCGATCTCCGTGATATCCTGTACGCTCGATGTAAAAAGGTTATCCACAAGCGTTTTTATCTGGTCTGATTTAGCGTCGATCACTCCGAACATCTCCCTTGTGCGTTCCTCTTTTGTGATCGCCATTCCGACTTCTGATGTTGACTTGATCGATGCAACCGGAGTCTTAATGTCGTGCGATAGTTTTGCTATGACTTCCTTCTTCTCATCGTTGGCTTTTTTCTCTGCAATGCGCGCTTTCTTAAGCTCGGAACGCATAAGATCGAAGCTCTCCGTGAACGCTCCGAAAACATGTCCCTTGTCCATCTGCAAAGGCATGTCGAGATTGCCTTCCGCCACTCTTGCGGCAAAGTCTGAGAGCTTTGTGAAAGGCGTGATCATGGAGCGCTTTATATAGATGTACCAGAATATGATGATTGCGGTCTGGAGAACACCGATGATGATGAAAACAGCAATGATGTTCTGCTTAAATTCGGTCATCTGTACGCCGATGTTGTAATCGAAGATCACCTTGCCCTTGATCTCACCGTCAACTTTAAGATCGATGATAAGTCCTCTAGTTTGTATCGCTTCATTAATGGATTCGGAAAGTCCTTCTTTTGTCTTATAAAGGATATTACCGCCGTTATCGATCACAACGTAATCTAACTGATCATTGTACTTTGAAGTGTCACCGAAATACTCCGTTATGGAATACATGCACTCGTTAACTTTGACGGGATCAGTCTTTATGTCCTTAATCCTCGTAAGCATGAAATAGCAAGCCAGCGCTTCGGCAAGAAATGTCAGTACGAGCAGAACTATAAACGGAGCTTTCTTCATATCATTCGGGTGCTACGAACTTGTAGCCTTCCTTCCATACGGTTACGATGTACTTGGGATCCTGGGGGTCTTTCTCTATTGCTTCCCTGATCTTTCTGATGTGAACATTGAGCGTTCCGTCAGTGGTGAACTTGTCATTCCACACTTTATCGAATATCTCGTTCTTGGTGACGAGCCTGTTCCTGTTTTCGATCAGATAATCGAGGAGCTTAAACTCGATGGACGTGATCTTCTTTTCCGTACCGTTAACAAAGACAGTCTTGTTCGCGGAATCTGTCTTAAGGTAGCCGTCATCGAAATCCGTCTTCTTTCCGCTGTCAGTTCCCGTTCCGGCAAAACGCTTAAGAACAACCTTTACCTTGGCAAGCAGAACGCCCAGTGAATAAGGCTTTTCGATATAGTCATCGCCGCCTATGTTAAGCGCGATTATCTTGTCGTCGTCTGTATTTCTCGCCGACACGAAAAGGATGGGAATGTTCATTGTCTGACGGATCTTTTTGCAGAGTTCAAATCCGCTGCCGTCGGAAAGATTGATGTCTAAGAGCACGAGTGAAGGTTCATTGGAAGCCAGAAACGCATTCGCCTCCGCACTTGAATACACGGCAGCAGTCTTTACGTCAAACATATTGAAATACTCGCACGTGTTGTTTGCGAGTTCTTTCTCATCATCTATTATCAGACAGTCATATCGCACAGATAGTCTCCTTTATTTTTTTATCTCTTCCATTCCCGATGCTTTATCACGGAAAAGGCGGATCCCCGTTTTCCTAACTCCAAACTCCTTCAAGTCTATTGCAGCGAACAGGTCTCCGTCTTTATCTTTGAAATAATAACATTTGCCCACAGGCATCTCTTCCCTGTCAGCTAACTCGGGGAATTGTTTGTATAACTCTTCAGAAGAGTAGAACATGTTCAGCGGAGAACCTGAAATGGCGCTCAGAAACTTTGCATCCTTATCGTAGTGTTCAATCACATAATCGATGACTCTGTATTCGTCTGAAGCTTTCCAGATTCCTTCTTTGGCGTTGTATTCACCGAAGTAAACTCGCTCTTCCGAATATACAAGGATAATACTTGCGCCCACGCCTTTGATATCATATTCATCAATTATCTCGGTATATTCCCTGGCAGCATTCTCGGCATCTTTTTCCGTTGCACGTTCCTTGAATCTTATGTGATGTCTTTCGTCTATCTTAATGCCGTATTTTTTCTCGAGACCGCTTATCTTGTCTTTAGACTTATCTCTAATATAGTGCGAGTAAAGGTTTAAAAAATCAGACGATTTATGTTCCGAATATCCGAAAATACTTCCGTCCATTCCGAATGCGATCATTTCTGAAGTAACCCTGTATTCTATCCCGGTATCAATATCCCTGAGATAGACCGTGCGTTTTTCTTTGTTTCCGCTTCCCTTATGCTCTTCACTGATAAACTCACAGTCACCGTATTCCTGCTTTGCATAACGGATCAGGTCCTTCTTCCCCGATACCTTACACGATGTGAGGATCAAAAGCGAAAACATAAACAAAAGACTTATCACTAAGGCTTTTTCAGATCTTTTCATTGTCATTATCTCTCCCTTATTATTCCGATAAATAACAAAAAGATTTTACTTCAAAAAGACTGTTTATGCCAATTTCAACCGATCTTCTCAAGAAGTTCAACGGCATTTTTCTTGTATTTTGTATCGCCGCCTCTTGAAGATGCAAATAGCAACGGCTCTTTAGCTTCTTCAGTTTTGCCCGTAAGATAAAGCAATTTTCCATATGCATAAGAGCAGCTGACTCGGGTTAGAAGCGGATGCGGATCTGTGCTTTGGAGCATTTCACTGAAGTATTTCAGTGCTTCATCGTAATCACCGTCATTGACACGCAAAGTGCGCCTGCACTCTGCTTCCATCTCATCAATTATTTTCTTTTCATTAAGATTCTTTTCTCTAGCTGCTAAAGCAGCAAGTGTATCAGCTTCGTTTATTGCATACTCCAGCTCGTTGTTATTGAAATAATAAGAAAACATACGTCTGTGATAGATCGGCATATGAATCTTCAGCTTTATGTTCTGACAGCTGGCATATAAGGAATCGAAATCACCGAGCACTTCGTATCCGACCGAAGCCAGGCATGCATACATAGATTGATCAGCTTTATCACGTCTGGTTCCAAGCAATTCTGTAAGTTTCTCAATATAAAAGCCCACGTTGCAATTATGCAGATGAGAAACAACTTCAGTTTGAAACTTCTTGTTCGCGATCTTCCCAAGAATGAATATCGTTATCACCAAAACAGCCATTAAGGCAACAAATAGAATTATTTCCTTGCCGGGATTTCTTGTAAGTAATATTGCTCCTATGACAATGCAGACTACGGAAACAGCAAAATAGATAGCAGTGAACCTTTTATAAACTGTAAATGAGACCATATGACTCCTGAAACAATAGTTTTTTGGATTTTTCAGAATATTCTATTTGATGGCAAAAGCAATCGCAAGACAATAAAAAAGCACCAGTCATTTGACTGGTGCTTGGCTCCTCAAACAGGACTTGAACCTGTGACATTTCGGTTAACAGCCGAACGCTCTACCGACTGAGCTATTGAGGAATTTAATCCGGCAGCAACCTATCTTCCCGGGCCGTTGCCAGCCAAGTATTGTCGGCACCAATGAGCTTAACTTCTGTGTTCGGAATGGGA
>JBGUVZ010000202.1:0-4762 GCA_045220685.1 Oscillospiraceae bacterium
AGTCGGAATTTCGGTAATACTTGTCGGTTCCATAGCACTTGCAGTAGTCCTTAACATTCAGTCGAGAAAATGGCTCGTTCTTTTCCCTGGCATGACTACTGAAGAAGCATCAGAGGTATACCTCGAACTCAAGAACATGGAAGTTGAGACTAAGCTCAACTCCAAGGGAGAGATCGAAGTAAAGAAGGATGAATGGGACGACCTCGTTTACAGACTTGCTGAAAAGGGATATCCTCAGTCGGCACCGTCCTACGGAACATTCTTTGATAACCTTAAGATGACTATGAGTGAGTTCGAAAAGAAGCAGACACTCCGTTTCGAACTTCAGGACAGAATTCAGACAACACTCAAGCGCATCGACGGCGTAAAGGGTGCCATTGTTACAATCAGCCTTCCGGAAAAGACCAATTACGTATGGAAGAAGGATGACGCAGACAAGGCAACAGCCAGCGTAATGCTCACACTTGATAATCCTGACAGATTCACTCCTGATCAGGTAAGTGCCATCAAGAACATTGTTGCATACAGTGCGCAGCAGGTAAAACCGGAAGATGTTTCAGTTGTTAACGCCGCAACAGGCGTTGAGCTCCTCGGACTTGAAGAAGCTTCGAATGACGTGTTCGACGATCAGACAAGAATGAATTATCTTAACATGATCAAGAACCAGTACGAGGAGAATGCAAGAAGAATCCTTGCTCCTATCTACGGTGAAGGCGAAGTTATCGCAGTAGCCTCTGTAGAGATCGACTACGACAAGGTGAACGAGGAAGTTAAGGAATACCTTACAAACGAAGAAAATGAAGGTGTCAAGTCAGACCAGTACATCAGATACGAAGCTGACGGCGTTGTTGATCCGGGCGGAATAGTTGGTGAGGAAGACAATACCGATATTCCTAACTACGGAAATCTTGAGGACGATCTCAAGTCAACAGACACCCCTGAATATGAAAGAAAGACAGAATGGGCTATCGGCTACATCCTCACACAGAAGGAAAAGGCACAGGGTGCCATCACTGATGCCAGCATATCTGTTGTTGTAACTACAGAAACAGGCCAGCTTACCGGAGCTGAACAGGAAAACATCATTCAGCTGGTAAGGAACGCCACAAACATAGACGTTGAAAAGATCTCAGCATCAGCAAGACTTGCAAATACAGTTGCGGTTCCTGATGAGATCCCTGGAGTTGTTGATCCTGATTCGACACTTGCGAAACTCCTCAACACACCATGGTTCAAATGGGTACTGCTTGGTGCAGCAGTTCTTCTTATCGTTCTTATCACACTCATCATTGTTGCAGTTAACAAGAACGCAAAGAAGAAGATCGCACTTGCCGAGGCTGAAAACCTTGCACAGTTAGAAAGTATGAAGAAAGCCAATGAACAGGAGGCAGAAAACCTCAAGAAGACTCTTGAGCAGGCTGCTAAGGAACACTCTGAAGCTTCAAATGCAACTGCAAACGAGGTGAAGGAATTCGCAAAGAAGAATCCGGAAATCGCTGCAGCACTTATACGTTCAATGATGAAAGGGTAAGGACGGGGACTTAGGTTGAGCAAAATATTCAGATCAGAGGAAGTCGTTAAGATCGCCGAAGCGGTCATGATCCCTGACTGCGTTGTCAGGGTGGATCCGCACGAGCTTCCGGAATCTACTCTTATCGGTATGAATGATGATGATACCGAAGAAAATGCCGGCGATTATATTGAAGACGGTCTTGAACAGGACGCTGAAAACGATCAGTTTATCGATGAAGAAGCGGAAACTGATGATGCGCAGTCCTCATATGAATCAGAATATGAAAAGCTTCAGATCGAGCGTGATGCTATTATCAAGCAGGCTCAGATGGAAGCAGCTCAGATAATCGAGGATGCACGCAACGAGGCGTCACAGATACTTGATGATGCCGCAGAACAGGCAAAGAACCTGATGGCGACAGCAATGGAAGACGGTTACAGCGAAGGCATAAAAGCCAAGGAGACCGAAATAGAAGAGTCTCTGCTGAAACTGAATCAGTGCCTTGCTGAACTTAAGATGAATCAGGAAGATTTCTTTGATGACTATTCCCGTGAATTAAGGTTTACTGCCCTTGAAGTAGCTGAAAAAATAGTTGCTCAGAAACTTGAAGAGGATCCTGCTACTATCATCCCGCTTGCAAGAAGCGCGGTCAAAACTTTAAGAGAAGTTAACTGGATAAAAATAGAGATATCCGATAAGATGCGCGATGCGGCAGCAGAGCTTGAAAAAGTTATTTCTGATGCCAAGTCAGGTCAGCGTATTGAAGTGGAAGTCAGACGTGATGCTGATCCGGGGACCTGTGTGGTGAGCACAGCAGAAGGCGTAATAGTTGCTTCAGTCCTTCAGCAGATCAAGAACATACGTGAATATTTTGAAAGCTACAAGGACAGTGAGGAAAATGCATCCGAGTCTCGATCATAAAAAGCTCCGGAAGAGCATGAGAACCACTAACTTCTATACGACGCTCGGAAAGATCGATCAGATCGTCGGAATGACAGTCGAAGCGACCGGCATGTCGTGTAACATCGGAGATGTGTGTTCAATATCTACGTCCGATAAAAAGGAAAGAAAAACTCTCCTTTCAGAAGTAGTCGGATTCAAAAACAATAAAGTTCTTTTGATGCCGTACGGTGATATAAACGGTATCGGATACGGAAGTTTTGTTATCAACACCGGTGAGAAACTCAAGGTAAAAATGAGTGAGGATCTTATCGGAAGAACAATAGATGCACTTGGTAATCCTATCGACGGCAAGGGCGAGATCAAATCAGACGTGTACTACAGCATACACGGAGCGCCTGCCAACCCGATGACCAGACCTCCTATCGCAGAGCCTCTGGAATTCGGTGTAAAAGCCATCGACGGAATGATCACCATAGGCAAAGGACAGAGAATGGGTATCTTCGCCGGAAGCGGTGTCGGAAAGTCCACTCTCATGGGCATGATAGCCCGAAACATCAAGGCTGACGTAAACGTTGTTGCCCTCATCGGAGAACGTGGACGTGAACTTATGGAGTTTATAAACAAGGATCTCGGTCCTGAAGGTATCAAGCGAAGCGTTCTCGTAGTAGCAACTTCAGACCAGCCTGCGATGCTCCGTTCAAAATGTGCCCAGACTGCAACTGCCATAGCAGAGTACTTTAAGGATCAGGGAAAAGACGTTCTTCTTATGATGGACTCCCTTACCCGTTTCTGTATGGCGGAACGTGAAATAGGACTCAGTGTAGGTGAACCGCCTATCGCCAGAGGTTATACACCTTCGATCTACGCTTCGCTCCCGAAGCTGCTTGAAAGGTGCGGAAACTTTGAGACAGGATCTATAACCGGTATCTTTACGGTACTTGTTGAAGGTGATGACTCAAACGAACCTATTTCCGATACTGTGCGAGGAATCATCGACGGACACATAATGCTGTCGAGAAAGATCGCCATGAAAAACCACTATCCGGCTATTGACGTTCTGGCAAGTATAAGCCGACTTATGTCGAGCATAGCAACACCGGAGCAGAAAAAAGCCGCCGGTACCATCAGAAAGATAATGTCACTCTATCAGGAAAATCAGGACCTTATATCCATCGGTGCCTACAAAACAGGTACCAATCCTGATCTTGACATGGCCATAAAAAAGATGGATTCCGTAAATCAGTTCCTCCAGCAAGCCGTGGACGAAAAATCCACCCTTGAAGGTGCCATAGAGCAAATGAAGGAAATTGCCGGAACCAAATGATAAAAGGATGCGTATGTTATGAAAAAGTTTAACTTTACTTTACAGAAAATGCGCGAGTATAAGAAACAAATCCTTGAAGGGGAAAAGGGATATCTCATGACCCTGTATTCAGAATTCAACAGCCTCGAACAGAGATACGATGATCTGAACACAGAAATGCGAAACGTGTGCCTTGAAGCATCGGAACAGATGAAATCCGGTATCGGCGTCAGGGACATACAGGTCTATGAGATGAAAAAGGACTCGATTCGCCGGGAACAGGTGCAGCTTAAGATCCAGATGAACGTAATGGAGTCATCTATCGAAAAGCAGCGAAAGGTCGTTGTCCGAATGTCACAGGAAGTTTCCGGACTTGACAAGCTGGAGGAAAAACAGCGTGCCGAGTACAACTACCTTGTGAACAAGGAGAGCGAACAATCAATTGAGGAATTTCTTTCGTTCAAAATGTCGAAGGGGTCAGACGATTCCTACGACGTGAGCGGAATGTAATTCATAAATGAAATACTTGTAAACAGTATTTCGCAGGATTTATTTTCATTGAAAGGGGGTTAAGCAATGAGAATAGACACAGGCAGTATGATGCAGGGACAGCTAAGGACAGACATTCCGGATCTTCAGGCAATAACTGAAGGACTGGTAATGGGACAGACGGATTTTTCATCAGCCCTCGGACAGGCATTTGAAGGTAATTTATTTGTGCAAAATGCTGATAATTGCCTTACAGACGTTGAAAAAACCGATGTATCAGCCGATAATATATTAGAGGCTTCTGTCATAGAAATTCCTTCCGAAGAACATGTCTTCGCTGATGAAGATTCCGCAGAACCGGAAATCACCGTCAGTGTGACAGCGGACGAGGAAAGGAAGCTTCAGCCGGAAACATCAGACAGGGAAGATAAAGTGAAAGCATTTTATCAGAACGTTCTTGATTCCGGATTAGCTGCAGAAATGCAGACAGCGGTTTTCATGGAGCACGCTCCGCCGGATGCAGAGGTGTTTACCGATGTTTCACAGGTGAGTGA
>JBGUVZ010000203.1:0-6376 GCA_045220685.1 Oscillospiraceae bacterium
GATTAACAGTTGCGTTCTTAGCAACTGTTTTCAATAGAAATCAGAGGCGCGGAGAGACTCTGATTACCATTTCGTGTGAGATGCATATCAGAGATTCAGATTTGTAATCTGGCTAACCCGTGAATAGTAACTCTGAAAATTTGAATGATACATCCACATAAGAAAAAACTTGAATTTTAGCCGATTAGATGGTATGATATAAATTGATATGCTACGAGAATAAGAATGTTTTAAGATCGGAGGGACATGACATATGCGATGTTTCAATACAACCGCTCTGTGCAGACCGGACAAGCATTATATGGTTGATATTTCTGCAAGGATAGAAAAAATTAAAGAACTTGTCGATGCTGGAAAGTATTTTGCTATTAACAGGGCACGGCAGTATGGAAAAACAACTACACTAAGAGCGCTTCGTAATGAACTGGAAAGTGAGTATAATGTTGTTTCCCTAAGCTTTGAGGGCCTGACTAAAGCGAATTTCAGTGATGAATATACTTTTGTCAGAGCATTCTGCAGACTTATAAAGAAGAATAGCAAAACATTTAAGATGTTACCTGATACTGTAAAGAATCAGATTGACGGATTCTTGCAGCGTCAGGACGACAAGGCGGAAATGGATGAACTGTTTATAGCAATGAATGAATGGTGCGGTATATCTGACAAGCCTGTTGTTATGGTCATAGATGAGGTTGACAGTGCATCCGATAATCAGGTGTTTCTCGATTTTCTTGGCTTGCTGCGAGAAGGATATATCAGCAGGGAGTCTGATGATACTCCGGCTTTTCATTCCGTTATTCTTGCCGGTGTTACAGATGTAAAGCATCTTAAGGGAAAAATCAGACCGGATGCCGATCAGAAAGAGAACAGTCCGTGGAATATCGCCGCTGATTTTGATATAGACATGAGTCTTCCGGAAGACGGCATCAAAGGAATGCTTGATGAATATGAATCAGATCATCAGACAGGTATGAATACTGCATATATGGCAAAGCTCATCTGGGAGCAGACAAGCGGATATCCATTCCTTGTGAGCCGTATATGTCAGCTTATAGATGAAAAAATCTCAGCTAAGATGCAACTTTCTGATGCATGGACAAAGAACGGATTTTTAGAAGCTATAAAACTGATACTTTCGGAGAGCAATACTCTGTTTCAGACGATAACCAAAAACCTGAATCTGCATCCGGCACTTAAAGATGCCATAAGAAGTATTCTGATGGAGGGCAAAAAATTCACTTATAACTCTGATCAGGATGATATCGTAAAAATGGAGATGTACGGACTTATTAGAAATGATCACAACTGTGTAAGAGTTGCTAACCGTATATTTGAAACAAGGCTCTATAATCTTTTCCTTTCGGATGCTGAACTGAAAAACAGTGTTTTCTATAACAGTAGTGAACTGGAGAAAAACCGTTTTATTAAAAACGGCAAACTTGATATGCAGGCGATTTTTCTTGGTTTTATAAAGACTTATAATCAGGTAGTTGAAAATCTGGTCGATCGTTTTAAAGAGGGTGAAGGACGTGAATTTTTCCTTCTTTATTTAAAACCGATCATTAATGGAACTGGAAATTTTTATATTGAAGCGCAGACCAGAGATCAGCTGAGGACTGATGTTATCGTTGATTATCTGGGAGAACAGTATATTATTGAGTTAAAGATATGGCACGGTCCGCGTTATAACGAAGAAGGCGAAAAACAAATCTGCGAGTATCTTGACAGATTTGATCTTCAGACCGGATATATGCTGAGTTTTAATTTCAATGATAAAAAAGAACAGGGTGTAAAGGATTATCTTATTGACGGTAAGAAACTGATAGAAGCTACTGTCTGATAAAAAATAAACAGAGGCTGGTTTGGCAGCCTCTGTTTTTAGATAGCGCCGAAGGCGCCTCCTTTTCGGAAATGAAACAGAAAAAGACTGCGTAACCGTAAGTAACGCAGTCTTTTCGTGTTTCCTATGAATTTTTCAGTTGTTTTTATTCATCATGCTGTCGGCGATGCTTTCACTGAAATACGGGTAGCCAAACTGTTCTTTCAGGTATTCGAGGTTTTTGGAAAGTATCAGTGAGATGCCCATCTGTGCGGCACAGAGAATGAAAATCGTAATGTACCAGAATGAGCCGAGCAGTACGCTTAAAACGAGACCGATTGCAGCGAATGCGACTGCTGCTATAACAAGAGTTTTGCGGTTTTCAAGGCAGGTCACTGTGATTACCGACGCAGCTATGATTCCGATTATAAGGAGTATGGAAAATGCACCTGACGGATTTGCTGTGAGATTTGAAAGTTCACCTTTTGCTATCATTGCCGCAAATATTCCAAGAACAATGTCACAGGTGTAGATGACGCTCAAAGAACGCTTGTGTCCGAGATATTTCATTCGGTTCTGCCAGAGAAGTTCCTTGTCATAAAGCTGTACCGGTTTTTTATAAGTGGTAGTACCGTCGTTTGCAGTAGCAGTGTAGGATGAATAGTATTTTTCGTTCATATTTTCACCTTGTCCTTGTTTATTGTAAGCAATGCGCGGATCCGTAAACAGTAACTGCAGATCTGCAGGGCAGAATCAATGCGAATGAAAAGCCTTTTACTGTTCACTATAATTATAATTTATTTACGTTTTGATTGTCAATAAAAATACAGAAATCAGTGAACGGTTTTAAGAACTATAAAATTTTCAAGGTTTATTCAGACATAATTTCGGCAAAGTGTTGCTTGTTTCAGATGCTTAAATCCATTATACATTATATTTCTTCTATTGACAGGCAGATATGTGCAGGGTTATAATCTATAGTAAACGATATACTGTATCAAGGGGGAAATATGAAGGCATTATCATTTATGATCAAAACGGTACTGGCATGTGCTGCGGCCAATGTTTACGCGCTTGCGATGATGTACACACACGGGGCGGCTGTGGCAGTACTTACGGTGCTTGCGGCGATATTCATAATTGCTTTAAGTATCTATCCGTGTACTTCAAAGGAAAAAGGCTGGCTCGGAAGGCTGCACCGCGGAAATTATCTTATGAAGATATTTCTGTTTGCAGTGACTGCCGGTATCGCATTTAACGGTTTTATCGGAATAAGTGGCGGCACATGGCAGGATATAAGCCTGAACTGCCTGTTTGCTTTTCTCGGACTTGCACTTATGTTCAGCATATCTGCGATAAGACTCTACACAAGTTCAGTTCAGCTTGGAATAAAGTGGAGAGTTCTCGGAGCCGTTTTCGCGTTCTTTCCGGTGGTGAATATAATCATCCTGCTTCGCATGGTAAGACTTGCAGACAGTGAGTACAAGGTCGAATGCCGGCTTGCCGAACTCGACCGTTCCCGTGCAGCGGACAGGATATGCGAGACAAAATATCCGGTTCTCATGGTCCACGGCGTGTTTTTCCGTGATTTAAAACTTTTCAACTACTGGGGCAGGATACCTGAGGAGCTTGAAAAGAACGGGGCAAAGATATTCTACGGCTCACAGCAGTCGGCCGATTCTGTTTCCGGATGTGCAGCTGAACTGAAGGCTAAAATAGATGAGATTGTCGCAAAGGAACACTGCGAAAAGGTAAATATAATCGCCCATTCCAAAGGCGGACTCGATTCAAGATACGCAATTTCGATCCTTGGTGCCGGTGACAAAGTTGCGAGTCTGACTACGATCAACACTCCTCACAGGGGATGTCAGTTCGCAGACTATCTTATGTCGAAGGCTACTGACGATTTTAAGGAACAGCTTGCCTCAAAGTACAATGCTGCACTTAAGAAACTCGGCGATACAAAGCCGGATTTTATAGCTGCAGTCACCGATCTTACCGCCACATCCTGTGCGGAATTCAACCGTAAATGTCCCGATGTTCCGGGAGTTTACTATCAGAGCGTGGGTTCACGTGCAGTATCTGCTTCCGGCGGACGTTTCCCGCTTAACCTTTCCTACCATCTGGTAAAATACTTCGACGGCCCGAACGACGGCCTTGTGTCGGTAGATGCCATGAAGTGGGGAGAGTCATTCCACATGATCGAACCTGAAGGACACAGAGGCGTTACCCATGCAGATGTTATCGACTTAAACCGCGAAAACATAAAGGGATTTGACGTAAGGGAATTCTACATCGGTCTTGTTAATGATCTGAAAAAGAAGGGGTTTTGATCCCGGATTTATAGTGCCTGATTCAGTTCAGGTGCAAGAGCATGAAAAAACACAAATATACAATTTCACCCCATCGGTCGTAAAAACCGGTGGGGCTTTGTTTATAATTAATTTTATTGTATAAAATACAGGGTATTGAATTTTTTACATTTGTTTAAATTATTTATTTCTCTTGACATTCAAGTGAATATCATTGTATAATATAAATCAGAAAAATGGTATTTTGTTGTATTATTTTTATTTTGAATCATGAGAAAGGAAAATGCTGCTATGAGTATTTTTAAGAGGCTTATTTCAGCTGTTTGTGTTCTCGCAATGGCAGGCACATACAGCCTCTCGTATGCACCGGGCATTACGGGAGAAACAAAACTTAACGCTGCAGTGGATTCAAACAACGATGACTGGCTCCACGCAGAAGGAAGCAGACTTTACGACATGAACGGAAACGAAGTTTGGCTCACAGGTGCCAACTGGTTCGGATTCAACTGTAATGAAGCCTGCCCGCATTACCTTTGGAGCGCTGATGCTGATGACTGCCTTACAGAGATCGCCGACCGCGGTATCAACATCATCCGTTTCCCTATTTCAACAGAACTTATCGTTTCCTGGATGAACGGCAAGCCGAATCCGGTAAACAGCTTCTCTGCAAATGCAGATCCAGCATTCAGAATCAATGCTGATTTCTGTGAAGCAGACGGCAAGACTCCTGTTGACAGTATGCAGGTATTCGATATTATGATGAAAAAGTGCAAGGAGCACGGTATCAAGGCATTTATCGATATCCACAGCCCGCATACAGATAACTCAGGTCACAACTACAATCTTTGGTACGGCAAGGCAGGCGTAACAACAGACGTATGGATCGATTCACTCGTATGGCTTGCTGACAAGTACAAGAACGACGATACACTTCTCGCTTTCGACCTTAAGAACGAACCTCACGGCAAGGGTCAGGAAGGCGACGAAGCTGCAAAGTGGGACGGCTCAAAGGACGAAAACAACTGGGCTTATGCAGCTACAAAGTGTGCTGAAGCTATCCTCGACGTAAACCCTAATGCACTCATCCTCGTTGAAGGTGTTGAACAGTCAATGAGCGGTGCTATGGAAGGCGACTACTGGGGTATGCCTGACAGACGTGACAACTCACCGTACATTGGTGCATGGTGGGGCGGTAACTTCCGCGGCGCAAGAGAATTCCCTATCAAGCCTAAGCAGGGTACATCACAGATAGTTTACTCACCACATGACTACGGCCCGTCAGTTTATGCTCAGACATGGTTCGACAAGGACTTTAATGAACAGACACTTCTCGATGACTACTGGTACGATACATGGGCATACATCAATGCTGAAGATATCGGTCCTGAGCTCATCGGTGAATGGGGCGGTCACATGGACGGTGCGGAGAACCAGAAGTGGATGGAACTCCTCCGTGACTATATGATCAACCACCACATCAACCATACATTCTGGTGCCTCAATACAAACTCAGGTGATACAGGCGGACTCTGGGATGATCTCGGATTCATGGCCGGCTCAGGTACAACTATCCACTGGAATGAACCTAAGTACAAACTCTTTGAGGAAGCACTCTGGCAGACCAAGAGCGGTAAGTACATCGGTCTCGACCACCAGGTAGCTCTCGGTAAGAACGGTATCTCACTTAACGATTTCTATGCTAACTACGCTGCATCAGAGGGAAGTAACCTCGACGGCGGCAAGACTTCATCAGGCAAACCTGTAGATTCAACACCTGCACCTACTAAGGAACCTACAAAGGCTCCTACACAGGATCCGACAAAGGAACCAACACAGACTCCAACTCAGGAACCTACAAAGGAACCAACACAGACACCAACACAGGATCCAACAAAGGAACCAACACAGCAGCCAACACAGCAGCCAACACAGCAGCCAACACAGGATCCAACAAAGGAACCAACACAGCAGCCTACACAGGAACCTACGAAGGAACCAACACAGACACCAACACAGCAGCCGACACAGGATCCAACAAAGGAACCTACAAAGCAGCCAACTGCAGAGCCTACACAGGATCCAACAGCACAGGCTCCTACACAGGAACCTAAGGAATCACAGGCACCAACAAATGATGCAACGATCATTTACGGTGACGTAAACGGCGACGGAAAGGTTGACGTTACAGACCTTTCACAGATGGCTATCAATCTCGTTGACAAGAAGCCTTTCACAGCTGAACAGC
>JBGUVZ010000204.1:0-2765 GCA_045220685.1 Oscillospiraceae bacterium
TCAGATGTGATTCTGGCTATACACAAGCATATTGCCATGCCGCTAAAATCACGTAATCACGGCATTCAGGCATATATTTTAGTCATACAGCAATAGCAATTTTGCATCGGATTGACTTTCCACCTTAAAA
Source organism: Oscillospiraceae bacterium (assembly GCA_045220685.1). GTDB lineage: Bacteria > Bacillota > Clostridia > Oscillospirales > Ruminococcaceae > HUN007. The sequence goes on from JBGUVZ010000204.1 coordinate 131, forward strand.
GTGTTATAATTTTAAAAAATACGTCATCAAAAATGTTGACACAGAATTATTTTCATCCTTAAAAATGTTTGGATCATGAAATTTTCGTCATAAAAAATATAAAGGCGGTTTATATATGAAAAGAATTGCATATTCACAGCTGCTGAAATGGAAAGAAAAATCCGGTCGAAAGCCGCTGATAATAAACGGAGCCAGACAGGTCGGAAAGACATGGCTCATGAAGGATTTCGGAAGAAATGAATTTCAGAATGTTGTATATATTAATTTCGATAACAATACGGTTGCAAAAGAAATATTTGAACCCGATTATAATATTCCAAGAATAATTTCCTTGCTGAAGATACTCTCGAAAACAAACATAGAGCCGGATAATACGCTTATCATATTCGACGAAATACAGGAATGCCCAAAAGCTCTGGGAAGTCTTAAATACTTCTGCGAAGACGCTCCTGAATACTACGTTATGGCTGCAGGTTCGCTTCTCGGAATAGCTCTGCACAGCGGAACTTCATTTCCGGTCGGCAAGGTAGAATTTCTTACTCTGTTCCCTATGACATTTGCAGAATTTCTCGAAGCCTCAGGAAACTCAATGTTATACGACCTTATCTCTTCAGAAGATCTCAGTTTCATATCACCTTTTTCAGAAAAACTCAAACTGCTTCTGAAGAAGTATTATTATGTAGGCGGCATGCCTGAAGCTGTTAAGACATTTATAGATACTGACGACCTCTATAAGGTAAGAGAGATCCAGAAAGATCTTTTGCTTTACTACGAAAATGATTTTTCCAAGCATGCTCCGAAAGATCAGATACCTCGAATTCAGATGGTCTGGAATTCTATCCCGTCGCAACTCGCAAAGGAAAACAGAAAATTCATTTACGGCGTTGTACAAAAAGGTGCAAGAGCAAAAGAATTTGAACTTGCAATACAATGGCTAACTGATTACGGACTGATAAACAAAAGCATCCGGATCAGCAAACCGTATATGCCTCTTATTGCATATATGGATCAGTCGGTGTTTAAAATATACATGTCGGACGTCGGATTATTAGGCGCAAAATCAGATCTTCCGGCCGTTTCTGTTATAGAAGGAAACCGTATCTTCACAGAATTCAAGGGTGCTCTTACAGAGCAATTCGTCGCTCAGGAACTGAGAACTGCCGGCTTCAGTCTTTACTATTACTCCACTGAACATTCAGACGGAGAAATTGATTTTGTGGTACAGAACGAAGATCAGATAATTCCTCTTGAAGTAAAAGCGGAAGAAAATCTGAGAGCCAAGAGTCTCAGAGCTTACTGCAGTAAATATTCACCGGATGTGGCTATACGTACTTCAATGTCTAACTACCGTAAAGAAGAATGGATGACCAATGTTCCGCTGTATGTTTTAACTGAATACATGAAAAAGCTTAAAAACTAAACTAACCCCCGGCATCTGAAATTCACTCAGGTGCCGGGGGTATCGTTATGTTTTACTGTTTATCAGTCTTCTGACTGGGCAACTTCCTTTATGCACTGCCAGGCTTCCGTAAGGAGTTCGAGGTTCCAGGAAGCGTTTGCAGGGCTTGTGGACGGAAGGCATACGGCCGGGCGGTTGGTTACCGGGCGGCTGTATTTTGTGTAGAACTGGAATGCAGTTTTGCCGTTCACGTAGATGGCATGAATATCTGACTGCGTAAGTATTTTGTTTATATCGTTCGGTACGACGTTACGTATGGACGCATCTGCTGAACCTTCTATATCGCAGGATGCTACCACGTCCCACAGTGCTATATGGTTTCTTAAAAGAAATGCCTTCTTTTCTTCAACTGTCTGCGGTATATCCTCTTCAAATATGGCAGAAACCACTTTCCAGAAACGGTTCTGCGGATGGCCGTAGAAAAATCCTGCCTCTCTGGACATTACTGACGGAAAGCTTCCAAGAATGAGTATTCTCGATGCCTTGTCGTATACCGGTTCGATCGGATGAGTTATCATAATAAAATCCCCCTTGTTATTTTTCCTCTATATAGCATGCATTGACCCAGACGTATCCGTTCGGTGTTCCGCCGGCAGCTATGCGGCACCACAACTCACCATGCGAATAGCAGAGCCCTTCTACAGTGACATCAAAATCTTCTTTTACCACTGTCGACGGATCGTCATTACCGTAATCCATAATAAATTCGTCATCATAGCATTTGGCTCCTCCGAATTTACAGCCTAAAATAGTGCCTTCTATCGGTTTATCAATGCTTAGCGGCTGATATCTGCTGTTGAAAGAATCCGGCTGATAATAATCATAATGAATATCTATGTCCCTTATCCAGCCGTAATATTCGCCGGTGTCTGCATTCCAGCATTCATACCACCATTCTTCGTGTGACAGACACTTTGTTCTGGCAATGAGATCGGTGTAGTATTTAAACTGATGCAGCGTTACGTCGTCTCCTGCTTTATTAGTATCTGTAATAAATTCATCTGAATACGCATATCCACTTTCATCGGATAATACATGCATACTCAACGGATGGTCATCCATGAAGCTGAAACGATATTTTTCATAAAGCGCGAGTTCTTCTTCCGTATCGTCAGAAACTAAGTTTTCTGACGGAATCCAGCCGTAGTAAACGTCCTCTTTTTCAGCGTCCCGGCA
>JBGUVZ010000205.1:0-2181 GCA_045220685.1 Oscillospiraceae bacterium
TGTTCCTGCTCGACTTCAACCGTTCAATGGTAAACAACTATACAGGTGTTCGTCACGACAGCGGAGATCCGTATGCCTGGGGCGACAAGATGATCGCTCACTATAAGAAGTACGGTGTTGATCCGAAGACAAAGCTTCTTCTGTTCAGCGACAGCCTTGACTTTGACAGGGCGCAGAAGCTTTATGACTACTTCAGCGGAAAGACAAAGGTATCCTTCGGTATAGGAACTTTCTGTTCAAATGATACTGAGGAGCAGGCTCTTAATATTGTAATCAAGCTTCAGTACGTAAACGGCAGACCGGTTGCAAAGCTTTCCGATGACTTAGGCAAGGCTATGTGCCGCGACGAAGATTATCTTGGTTATCTCAAGCGTTCAGTACAGTTCAGACTTGAAAGAGAAGCAAATTAAATTCGGACTTCAGGAAATCCGTGTTCGGCGGATTTCCTGTCTGATAAGTAATATAAATATATAAAAATAAAAAAGGCTGCAGTCAGCGCGATCATCTGACTGCAGCCTTTAAAGCTGTTAAGCTTTTTAGCAATAATTATTTTTTCTTACCCTGCATTGCTTCAACAAGTTCGTCTGTTCTGATCTCGAAGAGGTCAACGAGCGGAACTGTCTTTTCGTTAGCTGTGAAAATGTAGAGAAGAGCAAGGAACATGTTCCATGTCATACCGCGCTGCTTCTTTTCTACTGAAAGAATAGTCTGACGGCTGATACCAGCGATCTCAGCGAGTTCTGACTGAGTAACACCGAGCTTAGCTCTGAGTACAGTAAGGTTTTCTACCATTCTGTCAATATAAATTCTTTTTAATTCTTCATTCATAGTTTTTACACCTCATAAAAATATTTTTTGGATAGGGGTTTTAACTATATCCATACTACTACATCTATTATAATACGTCTGAGATAAAAAATCAACCCTCGAAGATAAAAATTATAGAAATAACTAAAAAAACACTGCCGGATACCTAAAATGCAAATACATATCAAACAGAATAAGATAACAACAAATGCATTTTAGTCTATTATCTTGTACAACGCTATTGAACAATTATAATTTTATGTTAATTATAGCAACTAATAATTTCAATGTCAATTTTTTGACTGTCTGAAAGCAAACTTTTATCCTTGACAAAATTACACTGATAATATAATATAATATTATAATATATATGTCTGATGACGGACGATTTTTAAAAAAGAAAAACAGAAGGGAAATAAATTGGAAAAATATTATTTGATTGACTTTGAAAATGTCAGTACAGGGGGCTTTTCAGGGTGCGAACTTCTCGGAAACGAAGATCATATACATGTGTTTTTCACTGATAAATCAACGAAGTTTGACCTGAACATTCTGCACAGGCACAAGGCTGCGACTCTTGAGATCCATAAGGTGCCATGCGGAAACCAGTCAGCAGATATGCATATTGTATCATATCTTGGCTATCTTGTAGGTAAGAACAAAGAAAAGGATTTTGAGTGCATTATCGTAAGCAAGGACACTGATTTTGATAACGTGATTAAGTTCTGGACCGATGCTGAAGGCGTTTCTGTGCGCAGATCTCCGGTTATAAAAAGCGATTCTGGTGACGGCAGAAAGAAAAACAAAAAGACAGAGAACAAGGATGTACAGGACAAAAAAGGCAGGAAGAACAATGTTTCCGATAATGCCGGTAAAAGCAGAACTGAAAAGAACGTAAACAATTCAGGTACTGAACAGCAGAAGAAGGAGCTTACCGAAAGACTGAAGAAGGCCATCGGAGAAAGCGAGATAAGCCCGTGTTTTACCGATGAGATCACAAACATTGTCACAAGCCATTTCGAAGAAAAGCATATGCTTACGTCGGTCCACAACGATCTGAGACAGATTTTCACAGACTACAGCGACGTCTATGATCTTGTACGCAAAGTCGTTAAGGAACATAATAATGTGACTGTTTCGAAGAATAATGAACGTAACAAAGGAAACAGCTTAAGCGTTACAGTAAAAAAAGATCTTGACAAAGCGAAGATAGGAAATGAAGATGCTGATTATCTCACTTCGGTAGCAGTAAAGTATTCGGGAAAGTCGGATTCAAAGGCTCTTGCCAACAAGGCACTTGTAAAGAAATACGGCCAGGTTAAAGGAAACGATCTTTATAAGAAAATAAAGAAATATCTTTAATAATATAACGTA